>CAUUEM010000071.1:0-6589 GCA_963544045.1 uncultured Gemella sp.
AAAGGTATCTTTCCATGGTTCATTATAACTGCAACAATCATTAAAGCTATTCCCAGTATTATAAAGTTTCTTGAGAGTTTAATTAGTTTATTCATATACTAACACCTCTTTTTTGAATAATTTTGTAAAAGTAGCTTTAATTTTCCATTTATTATTAAAACAATAGCTAACAAATTTTAATAATAATATTATCATTATTATTGATAAACCTAAACTTACGAAAGCACCTCCTATAGAAAATATAAACTCAGCTGTGGTAAGATTGTATGTATTAAATAAGTTGAGACAGATAACTTTTACTGCCCAATAAAATAATGAAATAGGGGTAACAATAGTTAAGGCCAAAGTAACCGATACTAAAGCTGCTATTAATGAAAATGTAATAATTGGAAAAGCAATCCAAAATGGGAAAGTAATTACTAGTATTATGATTGGAATAACTCCATTAGGTTTAAAACGCCATACTAACTTTGTTTTTCGTTTATTTATATTATTTTCTTCCAAAATTTGATCTACAATTGATGAGATACTACCTAATTGTCTAACAGCTTCTTCTTCAGGTATTCCTTCTTCAATTTTATCATTTATAATTTCATTAAAGAAGTTTATGGTTCTCTGTATATCTTCGTATGGTAAATAATTTTTTAAATTTTCATATAAAATATTGTTAAAACTATTTTTGTTCATAATTTTCATCTCCTAAAATATATTTATGAGCGTTACTGATAATTTGCCAATCTTTTAGAAATTCTTGTATTTTTGCTAAACCGATATCAGTAATTTTATAGTATTTTCTTAATCTCCCATTATATTCTACTGAATAGGTTGTTACACAATTATTACTTTCTAATCGTTTAAGAATAGGGTAGAGTGTAGATTCAGAAATAGGAATTATCTCGGAAACATCTTTGACTATTTTGTATCCGTATGATTCAGAATTTCTTAAAGTGGCAAGTACACATATGTCTAATAAACCTCTTTTAAGTTGTGCTTCCATAGTGTTCTTACTCCTTTCACCTATACTATACAATACATAGTATGGTATGTCAAGTAGTATTATGAGAAATATTATATTAATTAAGGTAACATTTACTTTGTACTATGGAAATAAAGAATAGTTAGGAAAAAATTATTTTATCTAAATAGTAATGAGAAAAATTATAAAAAATAACTTGACATCATATAGATAAAAATGTATAATTAGTATTGTTGTAAATATGGCGGTTGTGGCGAAGTGGTTAACGCATCGGATTGTGGTTCCGACATTCGAGGGTTCGATTCCCTTCAGCCGCCCCATTAAAATTTAATATATAAGGCGGCTTAGCCAAGTGGTAAGGCACGGGTCTGCAAAACCTTGATCACCGGTTCAAATCCGGTAGCCGCCTCCAATTTTGAACATCTAAATAATTAGATGTATTTTTTTTGCCTTTTTTTTGTGTTAATAGTAGTGAATACGATTAAAACTATAGATATCTATATTAAAATATGATAAAATGTAAAAAGGTGACATATATTTCATAAATAATTAGGAGGAAATAATATGAAAAAATTATTATTGGCTTTAATTAGCTGTGTATTTATTTTTTCTGTAGTTGGTTGTTCATCTAAAAAGGAAGAAAAAAAAGCTGAGGAAAAAGTAATTAAAATGGGATTTGTTCCTCTGAAAAACAGTGAACAACTAGTTGAAGACGTTAAGCCTATCGCTGATTACCTAAGTCAAAAAATGGGTGTTAAAGTAGAGGCGTTTACGGCAAGTAACTATATTGGTGTTGTTGAAGGTATTGGAAGTGGAAGTGTTGACTTCGGTATTATTCCTCCATTTTCTGCTGTTCTTGCTCAAAAGCAAAGCAATGCACAACCACTGTTAACATCAAAAGGTAAAACTGGTAAATCTGGGTATACTGCAGAGTTATATGTAAGAAAAGACTCTGGTATTAAATCATTAGAAGATGTTAAAGGTAAAAAGGTTGCATTTGTTGATCCTTCATCATCTTCAGGTTATATTTATCCGGGAGCTATGTTAGTTAAAGCTGGTATTAATCTTGATAAAGATATCTCATATCAATTTAGTGGTGGTCATGATAAGAGTTTACAACTATTACTAAATAAAGATGTAGATGTAATAGCTACATTTGATGGTGTTGAAGAAAGATATGCAAAAGACTTTCCTGCTGCATTAACAGATATAGAAAAACTAGCAAGTAGTGACACTATACCTGGTATTATGGTAACAGCATCTAGTAAAATGGATAAAGATTTACAAGAAAAATTAAAACAAGCTTTACTAGATATGGAAAAAGATCCGAAGATGAAAGAGTTATTTACTAAGATGTTTAGTATAACTGGTTTTGAAGAAGTAGATCAAACAGCATATAATAAAGTTGAAGAAACAGCAAAAGTTATGAATGTTGATTTAGACAAAGTAAAATAATTTAAAACAATGAACCTAGTGATAATGCTAGGTTCATTTTTTATAAGTAAAGAACTATTTTATATTTACGAAGTTTATAACAAAATGCTTGAGATTTTTATAATTTAATTCTATAATAGTATAATTGATTAGGAGTGTGAATTTTAATGTATGCATATATAAAAGGAAAGATTTCTGAGATTAATCCAACTAATATAGTAGTAGACAATAATGGAATAGGTTATGAAATAGTAGTAGCTAATCCATATGAATATCAATTAGAAGAAGAAAAACAAATATTTATAAGCCAACAAGTACGTGAAGATTCAAATACTCTTTATGGATTTTCTACAAAAGAACAAAAGAAAGTATTTTTATTATTATTAAAAGTTAAGGGTGTAGGTCCTAAGAGTGCATTGGCTATTTTAGCTGGTGCTACAAGTGAAGAGATAATTTCAGCAATTGAAAAACAAGATGCAGTATATCTAACTAAGTTCCCTGGTATAGGAAAAAAATCTGCTCAACAGATTATTTTAGATTTACAAGGTAAAGTTGATTTTGCTACGGCCGATTCAACGACTGTAAGTAATTCTAACTTGTATTTGAAAGATGCATTACTTGCTTTAGAGGCGTTAGGTTATAGTAAAAAAGAACTTGCAAAAATTGAGAAAAAATTATTTGCATTTGATTATGATGGTGTAGATAGTTATGTTAAACAAGGATTAAAATTATTAATAAATATTTAATATCTTGAGAAAGGAGGAAACAATGGACGAAAGAATGGTCTCAGCTAACCAAAATGAAGGTGAAGAGAGAGAAGAACAGTCATTAAGACCAAAATTGTTAAGTCAATACATTGGTCAAGAACAAATTAAAAATAATTTAAAAGTGTTTATAGAAGCAGCAAAAATAAGATCTGAAGTATTAGACCATTGCTTGTTATATGGTCCTCCTGGCTTAGGGAAAACTACATTAGCTACTATTATTGCTAATGAGATGGAAGTTGGAATTAAATATACTTCAGGACCCGCAATTGAAAAATCAGGTGATCTTGCTGCAATTCTTACAAGTTTAGAACCCGGTGATGTTCTTTTTATTGATGAAATACACCGCATTAGTAGATCTATAGAAGAGATACTTTATTCAGCAATGGAAGATTTTTATCTTGATATAGTTATCGGTAAAGGTGATGAATCTCGTAGTATAAGAATTGAACTACCTCCCTTTACGTTAGTAGGAGCAACGACAAGAGTAGGAGCACTTACAGCACCTCTACGAGATCGTTTTGGGGTACATTGTCGCTTAGAGTTTTATAATATAGGTGAGCTACAAAATATTATTAATAGAACAGCTGATATTTTTGGTTGTGAAATAGATACAGAGAGTTCGTACGAAATAGCAATGCGTTCTAGAGGAACACCACGTATAGCAAATAGACTACTTAAGAGAGTTAGGGATTTTGCTCAAGTTAAGAACAATGGTGTTATTACACAAAGTTTAGCAAAAGATTCGTTAGATTTATTGCAAGTTGACTCAAAAGGTTTAGATAATATTGACTATAAGATACTTGAATGTTTAATTAAACGTTATGACGGAAGAGCTGTTGGATTAGAAACTATAGCAATAACTATAGGAGAAGAAAGTATCACAATAGAAGATGTTTATGAACCATATTTAGTAAAAGAAGGATTTGTAGAACGTACACCAAGAGGAAGAAGAGCGACACCTAAAGCTTATCAGCATTTAGGATTGAAATATAAAGCTGAATAATTTATACTAAAGATTAAAAATAATTGAATTTATTTTTAATCTTTTTATAATTTCCTTCATAGTGGAAATAATGTTAAATTTCCGTTATAATAGAAATAGAGGTGGTGTTAGATTTGTATATTGCATTAATAGGTGATATTATTTCATCAAAAAATATAAAAGATAGAGCAGAAGCTCAAGTGAAATTATTAAATTTAATGAAGATTATTAATAAAAAGTATAAAGAGTATTTAGTTTCTCCATTTACTGTAACAACTGGAGATGAATTTCAAGCTTTACTTTTACCTAATAAACATATATTTCAGATAATCGATGAGATTTCATTGAGTTTTTTACCATACGAAATAAGATTCGGTATAGGGAGAGGAGACATACTTACAAAAATTAATAAAAAGCAAAGTATAGAATCTGATGGTCCAGCCTATTGGAAGGCTAGAGAAGCTATAAATACAGTTCATGCTAAAAACTATTATGGTTATAAAAAAGTAGGTGTATGTCTAGAGGATAAAGATTTGGAGGATAATATAAATTCATTGTTATTATCTAGTGACTTTATTAAAGCAAAATGGACTGATTTACAATATGATATTTTGAAAGTTTTATTAGATGATAATATTTATATAGAAAACTTTTCAAATAATATAGTAGCAAATAGATTAAATATTAGTCCAAGTGCATTTAACAAAAGATTAAAAGCTAGCGGTTTGAAAATATATTTAAATAATAGAGTAAAAGCTAATGAACTACTCATAAAATCAATATAGGAGGTGTACTTATGGATAAAATATATCTAGGCTTTTCGGAGTTTTTTCTATCTAATCCAGTGCTAACTTTATTTTTATTTGGTATTGTATTCTCCGAATATTATGTACCTAAGAGTAAAGTGATGGGTGATACAAAATTTGGTTTATCATTAAATCGACTAATCCAGTTATTAATATTTGTAGTTGCGTTTATTTTTATTCCGGAGAAAAAAATATATGTTTTAATAATAATACTATTATCTCTAGGAGTTTGGTATACTTTAGATAGCGACTATGTTCAAATTTTAGGTAATAAGTATATTACTGTTATATCGAATATTATACTAATCATATTAATTATTACTATCTATTCTTTTAACATTAAAAGTAAGGAAGTTTTTATTAATTCTAATATGAGTAATATACTTAGACTGTTATTGTTCTTTAGCATTATAGGAAAACCAGTAAATGAAATTTTTAAAACATTTTTCAGTAGATTTCAAGTTGCTCAAAATGATGAAACATTAGTTCAAGGAGCGGGAGCAGTAGTTGGAGTTTTAGAAAGACTAATAATGGGAATATTTGTATTGATGGGACAATTTGCAGCAATAGGTCTGATTTTTACAGCTAAGTCTGTTGCAAGATATAATAAGATTTCGGAAAACCAAAGTTTCGCAGAATATTATTTAATAGGATCACTATTTAGTATGATAAGTGTTTTAGTTACATACATTTTATTGTACTTGTAAATAGATTAAAAGAAATAAAAAATCAATAGAAAATGGTTGTAAAATATTATATTTTGTATTAAACTTTATAAATAAATTAGAGTAGTAGAAGGAAATTTAAGTAAATGATTGATAGTAAACAATTTGTAAATACTAGACATAAAAATCAAAAAATTAATTATGATAATGTACTTAAGGAATTAATAAAAGAATGGAAAAAAACAGATTTTAGACCTAAAATTCTAATACATTCATGCTGTGCACCATGCAGTACTTATGTATTAGAATACTTATCCGAATTTAGTGACATTACAATATTTTTCTCAAATTCTAATATTCATCCAAAAGAAGAATACATAAAGCGTATGCTCGTACAAAGAGATTTTGTTGAAGAATTTAATAAAAGAAACGGAAAAAAGATAAAGTTTTTAGCTGATGAATATGCACCAAGTAAATTTATTCGTGCAGTAAAAGGCCACGAAGAAGATAGAGAAGGTGGAGATAGATGTCATATTTGTTATGAGATGAGATTGGACTCTTCAGCACTAAAAGCTCAAGAACTAGGTTATGATTACTTCGCTTCGGCACTTACTTTAAGTCCAAAGAAAAATGCGACAGTTATCAATGAAGCAGGCTATGTTCTTCAAGAGCAGGTCTCAATATACTATTTACCATCTGATTTTAAAAAGAATAATGGTTATAAGCGTTCTATAGAAATGTGTAATGATTACAATATTTATAGACAATGTTATTGTGGATGTGTATTTGCAGCAACAGATCAGGGAATTGATTTTAAAGAAATAAATAAAAATGCTCGTGAATTCAATAGAAATCATGAAGATTATGAGAGATTTAAATCTATTATAAAAACTGGTGGAGAAATAGTAAAATAGGGAAAGTTTACAATATAAAACTAAAAACTAAACAATTTTTAATAA
>CAUUEM010000072.1:0-6468 GCA_963544045.1 uncultured Gemella sp.
ATTGATTTTCGTTCCACAGTATATTTTAATTCTCTATTATCTTCACCATTAGCACATTTTTTTAATCGTAAGCCCTGAATTCCTAATAAACTATGTAATACTACTTCATTAGCATTTGCCAAATCTCCAATAGTTGATATACCCATTTTTTTTAATTTCTTTGTTGCAGATTTTCCACAACCATGCATTTCACCTATATCCATATCCCATAATATAGACTTATAATTCTTTTTATTAATAATAGTAAAACCTAATGGTTTTTTCAAATCAGAACCCATTTTAGCAAAAAATTTATTAAATGAAACCCCAACACTAGAGGGCATCCCTAGTTGTTTATAGATTCTTCTTTGTATAGTTGCAATTACTTTTATCGGCTCTTCAAATTCAGAAAGATCTATATAAGCCTCATCCACCGAAACTACCTCAACCTTTGTAGTATATTCTCGTATTAAATCAAAAATCAACTTAGACTCTCTTTGATATTTTTCCATGTCTGGTTGAAGAAATCTTATTGTTGGGCAAATCTTTCTTGCATCTCCAACTCGCATTGTAGTTTTTATACCTAGTTTTCTTGCTTCATAATTAGAAGTGACTATTATACCATGCCTAGTTTTTACTGTTCCAGCTATAGCTAACGGTTTCCCTCGTAATTCTGGGTTGTATTTTTCTTCAACACTAGCATAAAAACAATTCATATCTATATGAGCTATAACCCTAGACATAACACTTCACCTCCACTTATTTGATATTAATATTGGGAGTAATTCAAAAACATGATTTCAATAGAAATCAATTTTATTGAATTACTCCCACAAGAAATAATCTTTATTAAAGATTATTCATAAAATATAAACTGTTAATTTTTTAAAATTACTAAATTATTTTAAACTAATGAAAAGTTAACAATAATAATAGGCTTTCTCTTTGTATTATCATATAATAAGCTTGCTAACATATTTCTAATTTCTGCTTTTACTGCAGCACACTCTCTTATATTTTTAATTGGATTATTTTCTAGATAATCAATAACTTTTTCTTCAGCTTCTTTTATAAGCTCTGCACTTTTCTTAACATATACAAAACCTTTTGTTTGAATACATGGTCTTCCTACTAATATTTTTTCTTTTCTACTTATAGCATATGAAGTAACAAATATTCCATCATTTGATAGTACTTTTCTATCTTTTAGAACACTATCCTCTACATCTCCAATTCCTCGACCATCAACAAGTACGTTCCCTATAGGTACATTATTAGGGATAGTTTTTGTTTTATTACCACTTATTTCTAAAGTTGTTCCTTTTTGCAGTATATGGATATTTTCTTTAGAAACTCCTGTCTCCTCAGCAATCTCTGCATGTTTTCTTAGATTTCTAAACTCACCTTGAACAGGTATAAAGTGCTTAGGCATAAGCATATTTAACATCATCTTCAACTCTTCACGAGTAGCATGACTCGCAGCATGAAGTCTCTTAGAAGCAGTGACAACATGAGCACCTAATTTCACCAATAGATTTAGTGTTTGGAATAACATTACCTCCATATTAGGTGATGGAGTTGCTGCAATCATAATAGTATCCCCTTCATCTATTTGAATACCTTTAATTTTTTTCTCAGCCATATTTTTCATTGCTTCAATCGGCTCACCTTGATCCCCAGACGATAAAATACAAATTTCATTTTGAGGATAGTCTTTCAAGTTTTCAATACTTATTAAATTCTCATCTTCTATATTTAAATATTTCATATCTCTTGCAGTGTTGATAGAATCTTGAATTGCTTCACCTAATAATAGAATTTTTCTATTTTGTGTTAATGCAGCTTTCACTATATGAGAAATAGTTAAGAAGTTTGATGCATAACATGTTACTATTATACGCTTATTAGCTTTATAAAAAGCATTATCTATTTGTTCCGCAGCTTCATTTTCTGGTACATTGTACCCTTTAACATTTGCATTACTAGAATCACTCAATAATGCTAAAACACCTTTTTGTCCCAACGTACTTATTTTAACAATATCTGATTTGTATTCTTTACTTACTGATTGATCGAATTTAAATTCACCTGTGTAAACAATATTCCCTTGACTAGTTTCAATACATATTCCTAATGAATCAGGCATTGAATATGTAGTTTTGAAAAATGTAACATTAGCATTATTAAATTCATACTTGTTATTTTCTTTTACATAGTAGAACTTAATTCTACGTTTTATTCCTAAATGTTTTAAATGATTTTTTAATAAGTCAATAGTTAGTTTTGAACCATAAACAGGACATTTTAATTTATCAATTATATAAGGTATTGCCCCCATAGAACTAACATGTCCATTTGATAGAAAAATACCTCTTACTTTTTGTTTGTTACGCACAAGGTAACTTATATCAGGAATTACGGCGTCAATACCGATCATCTCCGTCTCAGGGAACATTAGACCAGCATCTAAAACAAATATTTCATCAGCTATTTCAACCATATACATGTTTTTTGCAACTTCTTCAACACCACCTAATGGTGTAATACGAATTTTTGCTATATTTTTTTTACTTCTATTTTCTTTAAAATTTATCAATGGGTTTGAATCTTTTTTATTACTTTTTATATTTTTTATTTCAGACTGTTTAGTAATTACTCTCTCATTAGCTTTTTTCTTAGCAACTACTTTTGTATTTTTACTCTTATCTATTTTTTTATTATTTCGTTGCTTAGCTTGAGTATTTTTTCTCTTACTAGATTGCAGATTCTTTGCAATACTAATATTATTGTTATTGTCCATCATTGCCTCCTCTTTTTATCATAGATTTAATAGGTTCGAAATCTCGTCTATGTATAGGCGTTATTCCATATTTTCTTAAACCTTCTAAATGTTTTTTTGTTCCGTAACCTGCATTATTTTCAAAATCATAATACGGATATTTACTAGCATATTTTTTCATTAAATTATCTCGGTATACTTTTGCTATTACTGAAGCAGCTGCAATCGAAACACTTTTTTCATCACCTTTAACCATACTATAATTTGGGATAGGGTAATTTTCAAAAGGCATTGCATCAATTAGTAAAAAGTCTGGTTTTACATCTAGCTTTTCGACTGCTTGTTGCATAGCTATTCTTGCAGCATTGTATATGTTATATTTTTCAATTTCTTCATTATTTACTTCACAAATAGCATAAGCAATTGCTTCATTTGTAATTTTATCATATAGCTCTTCACGTTTTTTTTCTGATAGTTTCTTAGAATCATTTAATCCCTCAAAATAACTATCTTTCTTTAAAATTACTGCTGCCGCCACTACGGGACCTGCTAGCGGACCACGTCCTACCTCATCTATACCACAGATGTATTTACATCCTCTATTATAACATTTATTTTCATAAAATGATTTTTTTTCGTACTCTTTTTTATAAAAAAGTTTTTTTTCTTGTATTTTATCATAGCTAGACAATAATTTTTTTACACCACTTCGATCATCAGTGCGTAACTTTTCTAGTACTTCTTTAGATATTTCATCTTGCTGAAGTAACTCTTTAATTTCATTAATCTTCATAACTTTCCTCATTATTAACTATTTCATTATAATTATCTAATGTTATTAATCCAAATTTTTGTGTTCTAAAATCTTGAATTAATAGCTTAATAGTTGAATCATAATCATAATCTCCGCCTATTTTTTTAAATCTTTTTTCTGCTATTTTTTCCATAATTGTTAGATTTTCATCATCGGCTTTAACATTTAATTTATAGTGATTATTTAAGTTTTCAAGATAATTATTTTTTAATAATTCAATTAAGTACAAACTTACATCATCTAAAGGAGTTATATCATCCTTAATAGAACCAATTAAACTGAGTTTTTTCCCAATTTCTTGATTATCAAATTTTGGCATAAGTATTCCCGGAGTATCTAAAAGTTCTATGTCTTTATTTAATTTTAACCACTGTTGTTTTTTTGTAACACCTGGTTTATTGGCCGTATTAGCCACATTTTTCTTTATAAGTTTATTTATAAATGTCGATTTCCCAACATTCGGTACACCTATTACCATTGATCTAATTGCTCTAGGTTTTATTCCTTTAGCTACTTGTCTTGCTATTTTCTCCGCTAACTCTTCTTTTGCTTTATCTATGACTTTATTAAGATTATTACTATTTTTTGCGTCAGTATATACTACTACATAGCCTTTGTTTTCAAAATAATTTTTCCACTTTGCAGTTTCTTTTCTATCACATAAATCTATTTTATTAAATATAATTATTTTTTTCTTATCTTTAACTACTTCATCTAAATACATATTATGAGAAGACAAAGGACAACGGGCATCTACTAACTCAAAAACTATATCAACTAATTTCAACTTTTCTTTAACTTCTCTTGTTGCCTTGGCCATATGACCTGGAAACCATTGAATAACCATAAATAACCTCCTTTTGCTAATTTACTATTGTTTTAACATCTTAACTATTTTATCATATTTTTAGCTATTTTTAACGTATTTTGGTAAAAATAAATAAAAAAAATAAAAAATGAGATAGTTTGATTATCAAATCACAAACTATCTCATTTTTTTGATTTATTATCTCTTATCTATTCTCTTAACCACAAAGTCTCCTAATATTTGAATAGCAAATACTATTACTAATATTAATACTGTAGCTACAAATGTTAATGTATTGTTGTTTCTTTGGAAACCATCTAAATAAGCAAGATTCCCTAATCCACCTGCTCCAATAACACCGGCCATTGCTGTTGACCCAACAAGTGCAATTGCCGTTACTGTTAATCCAGAAACGATTGCTGGTAAACTTTCTGGAATTAATACTTTAGTAACAATTGTAATTTTTTTAGCTCCCATAGCTCTAGCTGCCTCAATAACACCTTTATCCACTTCACGTAGTCCAATTTCTACAAGACGAGCGTAAAACGGAGCTGCAGAAAGAATTAATGCTGGCATTGCTGCTTGTGGCCCACTTATAGAACCAACTAAAGTTTTAGTAAATGGTAATAATAGAACTATTAAAATAATAAATGGAATTGCTCTAAAAATATTAACTATTGCTGAAACAACTGCATAAAAAATACGTCCAAATGCTCCATTACTATTAGAACTAAGGTATAGTAATAGACCTAAACATATCCCAATAATAACTACTGCTGCCAGTGATTCAAAAGTCATCACTAATGTTTCTATTGTTTTACTTTGTACTTTTACCCAACTAACTCGAGAAAAATCAAACATTATAACACCTCCGTTAAAATACCTAATTCATTCAATCTAGATATTACTTTCTTAATATTTTCATCTGTTCCTAGTAATTGAACAAATAATGTTCCTATATTTGCATCCGCTGTTTTATCAAGATGACCATTAATAATAGTGAAATCAAACTCAATTTCTTTTAATAGCATACTCAAGATAGGTTTTTTAGACGTATTATTATCAAAAGTAAATTTAATTATAATACCATCTGAAAATACTTTTTTCCACTCTTCAATATTTTCACGCTCTTCTATTTCAGAAGCAAATGAAGTTTGACTTAAGAATTTCTTAGTCACTTCTTGCGTTGGATGATAGAATACTTCAGATACTAATCCATTTTCAGCAATTGTACCACCATCGATAACAGCTACTTTAGTACAAATTGTTTTGATTACATTCATTTCATGAGTAATAAGTACAACAGTTATATTAGTTTTTCTATGAATTTCTTTAATCAAGTTTAATACTTCAGCTGTCGTTTCTGGATCTAATGCACTTGTAGCTTCATCACAAAGTAAGATTGATGGTCTCCCTGCTAATGCACGGGCGATACCTACTCTTTGTTTTTGTCCACCAGAAAGTTGTGATGGATAAGCATTTAATCTATCTTCTAAGCCAACTAGTTTAGCTAATTCTTCTACTCTTTCTTTTATTTCGTTTTTTGATTTACCTAAAATTTCTAATGGGAATGCTATATTTTCAGCAACTGTTCTACTCCATAGCAAATTAAAATGTTGGAATATCATTCCTATTCTTTGGCGTTTTAATCGACGCTCTGACTCAGTAATCTTATTGAAATCATCTCCTTCAATAATTACTTCTCCATCTGTTGCAATTTCTAAACCATTTAATAATCTTATTAGTGTACTTTTACCTGCTCCAGAATATCCAATTATTCCATAAATATCCCCTTCTTCTACCTTAAGATTAATATCTTTTAATGCATGAACTTTGTTATTATATATTTTATTTACATTTTTTAATTCAATCATAGTATATCCTTTCTCTTTTTTATTATTTAAAAAAACGCCCTTACTCTGCTATACAGAATAAGGGCGTTTTACGCGGTACCACCTTACTTTTTTACTCATACTACTAACATAGCTTATCCTATAACGTGGATACCCGAATAAAGTTTACAATCATTGTTTACTTCATTAACCACTCAAACCATTTTCCTAGATTACATAATATGCATTCTCAGCC
>CAUUEM010000073.1:0-6461 GCA_963544045.1 uncultured Gemella sp.
CAAAAAAATACTAGAGCTATAAGTTTTTATAAAAAAGAAGGATTTAAAATTGAAAATACTAGCATTGATGAAATAACGAAGGAAAAAGAATATTTTATGGTATGGGAAAGAATATAGGATAAAGAAAATATAAAAAATATTATTAATAACTTTTGAAGCAAGTATATAGGTCGTTTTTCCTTAATTCTGATAAATTTTCAGAAAACTCTTGACATTGATTTTCAAGTGTGCTATTATTTTCATAACGTAAATAGATAAGTATTATAAAAAGAGGCCGCGATGACTAATTTAAAAGGTAGCATCGCCGAAGTGATTTTATGTCACTGGGGTTATGTCGAATAGGCATAACACTGTCATTAGAAAATGCCCATTTTCTTCATGGTGAGCTTTTTATAATAAGGGCAAGAGGATGAGTATAGAATTATAGACTAGACTGCAAGAACCTTTTGTTCTTGTGGTCTATTTTTTATATAAAATACAGGAGATAATCAAATGAGACTATTTAATGGAATGACAGTAGAAAATAATGAGCTTGCAATATCGGGTGTCATGGTAAGTGAACTAAGGCGAAAGTATGGGACACCACTTTATGTTTATGATGAGAATATGTTAGAAAATCAATGTGATACTTTTATCTCTAATTTCAAAAGTGAAAAGTTTAAAACAGAAGTTCTATACGCATCAAAAGCATTTAGCTGTTTAGAAGTCTTAAGAATAGCTAATCGTGCAGGATTAGGAGTAGATGTTGTATCGTTAGGTGAGATACATACAGCTTATAAAGCAGGATACGATATGTCAAAAGCATATTTCCATGGAAACAATAAAACTCGTGAAGAGTTAAAATATGCTATAGAAGTTGGTGTAGGAACTATTGTAATTGACAATGACTACGAATATGAAATGATTAACGATTTAGTTAAAGCAAGTAAAAAGACAGTTGATGTATTATTAAGAATCAATACAGGTATAGATGCACATACACATGAGTATATCAAAACAGCTAAAGATGATTCTAAGTTTGGGTATTCAGTTTATGACGAAACTATTTTTGATTTAATAGCTAATATTAATGGTCAAAGTAATCTAAACTTTTTAGGATTCCACTCTCATATAGGATCTCAAATATTTGAGAAATCATCGTTTTACGAAGCTGCAAAAGTAGTAATGGAGTTTAGTAGAAGAGTAGAAGAAGAGTTAAAACTTACTATTAAGGTATTAAACCTAGGTGGTGGTTTTGGTGTTTACTATACTGAAGAAGATAAACCATTTGAACTTGGAGAATTTTTACAAGAATATATAAAAGTAATAGAAACTGAAAGTGAAAACTTCGGTTTAGAGTTAGAAAAAGTAGTTATCGAGCCTGGTAGAAGCTTAACATGTAATGCTGGTAGCACATTATATACAGTCGGAGGGGTTAAGAAGACTTTTGCTGGACGTGAGTACATCTTTGTAGACGGTGGTATGGCAGACAACCCAAGATATGCATTATACAAAGCAAAATATGAAGCAGCACTTGCTAATAAGATGAATGCTGATGCAAATATTGTTTATACAGTTGCTGGGAAATGTTGCGAGTCAGGAGATATGCTAGTAATGGATACTAAATTACCAAAAGCAGAACAAGGTGATTTACTAATAGTACCATCTACAGGTGCATATAACTACAGTATGAGTAGTAATTATAATAGATTACCGAAATTACCAGTAGTTTTTGTTAAAGATGGAACTAGTAGATTGGTAGTTAAAGGTGAAACTTTAGAAGATTTAATAAGACAAGACATTTAATTAAAAAATACAAATAACAAGGAGACAAGATTATGACAATTTATACAGGAAGCGGAGTAGCGCTAGTAACACCATTTTTTGAAAACGGAAGTGTAGATTATGATACATTTGGAGAACTAATAGAATTCCAAATTGCTGAAGGAACTGATGCAATTATCGTAGCTGGAACAACTGGAGAAAGCTCAACTATGCCAGACGATGAACAAGTAGCTGTTATTGATTTTGCTATTAAAAAAGTAGCAGGACGAATTCCAGTAATTGCTGGTAGTGGAGTTAATGATACAGCTCACTCAATAAGATTAAGTAAAGAAATAGAAAAATTAGGACCAGATGCACTATTAGTAGTAACACCTTACTATATTAAAACTAGTCAACAAGGTTTAATTGAACACTTTGAAGCAATTGCAAATAGCGTTGACTTACCGATTGTATTATATAATGTACCAGGTAGAACTGGTCAAGTAATGGCACCAGAAACAATATTACATTTATCTCAACATAAAAATATCGTAGCTTATAAAGATGCAGTAGGAGACATAGCTCATACTTTAGCTGTTAGAAATTTAGTAGGAGATAAAATAGATATTTACTCTGGTAATGATGATATAAACGTACCTATTATTCTAGCTGGAGGTAAAGGAACTATTTCGGTTTTAGCGAATGTTTATCCAAAAGCAACACATGAAATGTGTAAATACGCTTTAGAAAGACAAGTAGATAAAGCATTTGAGCTACAACTAAAATATTTAGACTTTATCCACATGCTATTTGCTGAGCCTAACCCAATGCCAGTTAAAAAATGTGTAGAATTAATTGGTAAATCAGCTTGTCACTATCGTCTACCAATGACACACGTAGCACCAACATTAGCTACAAAACTTGAACAAGAGATTGCAAGACTTAATTCATTACAAGGAGAATAAATATGCGCGTAATATTAAGTGGATATAATGGAACAATGGGTCAAGTGTTAAAAAATTATATCCAAGAAAGTACTGATATAGAAATAGTTGCAGGAGTTGGGCAACATGCTTTAGAAGAAGCTTTTCCTACTTATACAAGTTATACAGATTTAGGAAAAGTTGCTGATGTGATTATAGACTTTTCACATCATGCAGGAACTGCTGATTTAGTTGAGTATGCTTCTAGAACACTAACGAAAGTAGTAGTAGCTACAACTGGGCACACACTTGAGGAGTTAGCTTTAATAGATAAGTTAGCAACTAAAGTAGGAGTAGTATACGCTGGTAACTATAGTTTAGGTGTTAATGTCTTAGTAGAATTAGTAAAAAAAGCTAGTGAATTACTATTAGGTTATGATATAGAAGTAATAGAAAAACACCATAATAAAAAAGTAGATGCTCCAAGTGGAACAGCTAAAATGTTAGTAAATGCTGTTAAAGATGCCGATGAATACAATAAAGTATATGGGCGTCATGGGGATATGAAACGTGGTGAAAAAGAAATAGGTATTCATGCAGTTCGTGGCGGAACAATAGTAGGTGAACATGAAGTTATTTTTGCAGGTGAAGATGAAGTTATAGAGATCAACCATACTGCATTAAGCAAAAAAATGTTTGCTAAAGGTTCAGTAACTGCAGCTAATTGGTTAAATAATACTGATGAACCAAAACTTTATTCTATGAAAGATGTATTAGGTATAGAATAATAAATAAGAGTATAATAAAAGATAAATATTAATATAAATAGGAGATAGTAATGAAATCAACTGAAGAAATAATTAAATTTATAGCAACATCAAAAAAGAAAACACCTGTTAAAGTATATGTGAACTTTAATACAGCTGTGGAATTTCCTGAAACATTAGAAGTTTTCGGAGAAGGTAATTCAAAAGTTATCTTTGCTGATTTAGAAGATTGGACAGCATTTTTAGAAAATAATAAAGAAGCGGTAAAAAATTATCGTTTAGAAAATGATCGTCGTAACAGTGGTGTACCAATGATAGATTTAACTCAGTTTAATGCTCGTATAGAGCCAGGATGTTCAATTCGTGAACACGTAAGTATTGGTGATAATGCGGTTATTATGATGGGGGCTGTTATTAATATCGGAGCTAAAATTGGTAAAAACACAATGATCGACATGAATGCTATATTAGGTGGACGTGCAGAAGTTGGAGAAAACTCGCATATCGGTGCAGGATCAGTTTTATCTGGAGTTATTGAACCAGCTAATGCAACGCCTGTAAGAGTAGGAAATAATGTTCTTATTGGAGCGAATGCGGTAATCTTAGAAGGTGTTCAAATAGGAGATAATGCAGTAGTAGCCGCAGGTAGTGTAGTTACAAAAGATGTTGAACCTGGAACAGTAGTTGCAGGAGTACCAGCTAAAGTAATTAAAACTCGTGATGAAGTAGCAGGGGAAAAAGTTGATATTATAGCTGAACTTAGAAACTTATAGTTAAAAGTGGGATAAGAAAATGAAAATAATAACAGAAGAAAACTTAAAAACTTGGCGTAGACATTTACATCAAAATCCAGAACTATCTTTAAAAGAATACAAAACAAAAGAATTTCTAATTTCTGTTTTAGAGGAATATGGAATAGACTATAAAGAAACATTAGAAACAGGATTAGTAGTTATATTAAATGCTAATAATGAGACTAAAGATATTGTTCTTTATAGAGCTGATATAGATGCATTACCTATTCAAGAGGAGAATAATATTGATTTCAAATCACAAACAGATGGTGTAATGCATGCTTGTGGTCATGATGGGCACACAACTATGTTATTAGGAAGTGTAATAGAAGCGGCAGATTATTATAAAAATAATGATACATATGTTAATAGTATATTTGTCTTTCAACCAGCTGAAGAAACATTTGGTGGTGGGAATTTATTAATCGATGACTTTGATTTTACGCCATACAATATATTAGCAAGTTATGCATTACACATGAACCCAGATTATCCTGAAAATCATATTGTTTCTAAACCTAATGAAATAATGGCTAGTGCAAATGAATATAGAATATACATAAAAGGTAAAGCAGCTCATGTAGGGCTTAAAAACACTGGTATAGATGCGCTAAATGTTGCAACAATGTTTTTCCAAGAAATGTTAAAATTAAATGCACTACATACTAAAGCTCAAAACACTAACATTATTCATATCGGAAAAATGTATGGTGGAGATGCTATGAATGTAGTTGCCGAAAATGCTTATATGGAAGGAACTATTCGTACATATAGTATGCATGATTTAGCGATTATAAAAAAAGCTATTCTAGATACTAAAAAAGGTTTAGAGTATCTTACTGGAGCAGAAATAAGGGTAGATTTTGCTGAAGGATACCCGGCTGTTATTAATGATTTAAAACCATATGAAGTAATACGTGAAGTGGTCAGCAATAATGAGATTTCTTATATTGAATTAGAAGAGGCATACTTATATGGAGAGGATTTCTCATTCTTCAGTAGATTATCACCAATAAATTATAGTTTCTTAGGACTAAGAAATGAAGAAAAAGATTTTACTTCTGGACTGCATACACCAACATTTAATTTTGACGAGAAAATATTAACTACAGGTGTGAAATACTACCTAGGATTAGTAGAGTATTATAATAAAAAATAAGAATATTGTAGAGTGGTGGGAAGCCAATTTATTATATAGTAAGGAGAGCTATGGCAACAATAGAGATAAATTATCATAATATTAAACAAAATGCTATAAACTTAAAAAAAGAAGCCCAAGATATTATTGCTGTTGTAAAAAATAATGCTTATAATTTGGACTTAAAAGAATGTGTCAAAATTTTTTCCGAAGCTGGAATAAATTACTTTGCTACTACAAAAGAAGAAGAGTGTAGAATTATTAGGGAAACATTAGGAGAGGAAGTTAGTATTTTCTTATTAAATCCAACTAGAGATTTTGAATTGGTAAGAAAATATAATATAGAAGTTAATATAGCTAATTTAAATTATTTAAAAGAAAATATAGATGAATTACGAGATTTAACATTACAATTAGAATTTGCTGGTAGTATGAGAAGAGCTGGGGCCAAAACACTAGATGAAGTGGTAGAAATAATTAATTTTTGTAAAGAAAATAATTTAAATCTAAAAGGATTTTGGTCACACTTTTCGTTTGCAGATGAATTCGATGGGTTTTATGAAAGAGAAAAAGATCTTGTATTAAAAGTATTAGAAGAAGCTTTAAAAATTCATGATTTTGAAGTAGTTCATTTACAAAATAGTGCATCTTTCTTAAGAGATGGTGCATTTAAAAAAACAACACACCAAAGGCTAGGAATAATTTTATATGGGGCATTACCTTATGATGTTAAACAATATTCAGTTGCGTTACCAAATCTAGTAATAAAAAATCCAATTACTATTTATGGAGAGATAGTCAATATAGTAGATTTAAAAGAAGGGGAATGTATTGGTTATTCTAATGCTTATATAGCCCAAAAGGATAAAAAAGTAGGGGTAGTAAATATTGGCTATGGCGATGGTATTTTAAGAGATAGACTTAGAGGGAATACATGCATTATAAATAATGAAGAAAAAGATATCTATGCAACAATGATGAGTCACTTGGTTGTTGAGATTTCTGAAAAGGAAAAAATAGGGGATAAAGTATTTCTGTATGATGATATACAACAGTTACATGATTATGTTAAATACTTTGGACCTAATTCGGTTCA
>CAUUEM010000074.1:0-6296 GCA_963544045.1 uncultured Gemella sp.
CCGTGACCAACAACTGTAATTACATCTTCCATCTCTAAATCATTTAAACTATCTAGAACAAGTTCAACCATCGTTCTATCACATACTTTGTGTAATACTTTATACAACTTAGACTGCATTCTTGTTCCCTTGCCTGCCGCCAAAATTACTGCATATCTCTTATTACTCATTAGATAAATCCTCTTTCTCTACTTCTTTTAGTTTTTCAATAACATTACCTATTTTTACATCAAATGTACTATTGTACTCATCAATATTCTCTATTTTTGATAAATATAAATAATCATTTTCATGTTCCCTAGGTGAGTCATAACATTGTGTTAGTATGACTTTCCCTATAACTTCGACATCAAATTCATTCATCAAGCTTTCCATTCCAGTTAGAACACCACCTCCACGCATAAAATCATCTACTAGTAAAACTTTAGAGTGATTGTTTAGACTTCTTTTTGATAAAATCATTGTCTCAATTTTTTTTGTTGATCCAGATACATAGTTTATTGCAACAGTAGTTCCTTCAGTAACTTTATTATCTCTTCTTATTGTTATAACTGGTTTATTTAAAATAGATGCTATAGCGTATGCTACAGGAATTCCTTTTGTAGCTACTGTAACTACTGCATCAATTTCCTTATTTTTGTACACAGTTGCTATAACTCTTCCAAGTTTGTTCATTAAACTTGGATTCCCAACTATATCTGACATAAATATATACCCACCAGCCAAAAGACGATTCCCATCTGATATTTTTCCAATAAATTCATCAAGTATTTTTCTTGCATCTTCTTCTACTAATGTAGGTGTGAAAATTACACCACCACTTACTCCAGCAAGAGTTTTTACTTCTCCAATATTCTCTTCTTTAAAACCTGTTTTTATAATATGAATATCTTCACTTATTGACGATTTTGCTTGATTAAATTTCGTCACAAAGTAAGTTAAAGGAATTAGTTTATTAGGATTATTTAATAAATATTCCGTCATTACTACTATTCTTTCACTTCGTTTTAATTTCATTTTATACTTCATACTCCTTAATTCGTATATTATAAGTATATAATAACATTATTGTTCGGATTAGTAAAGGGAAATTAATTTGTTTATCCATTACAATCTGTTTATAAATATTTTTAAATTTTGTTAAATTAATATTTCATCTATATTTTTCTACTGATTTTATTAATACCGAATATTACTGCTTAGCTATAAAGCAAAAACAACAAAAAAAGAAACGATTGGGAAATTCCAATCGTTTCTTTTTTATTTTTCCTTCCAAACCTCTAACGTTCTGATTTGGTGTTCTTCAACTTTTCTAACAACAAAAGTTAGCTTATCTATTGAATATACAGCACCAACTTTAGCCTCATATTTTTGCATATAAACGTATGCACCTATTGTATCGACTTCTTCGTGTGGTAATTGCACTTTAAATAATGCATTTACATCTTGTATAGGGACCCAACCATCTACTAGGTAGTGACCATTTTTGAGTTTTTTAACTAAACTTTGTTCATCCTCGTCAAACTCGTCACGAATTTCCCCAGTTAATTCCTCTACTATATCTTCAAGTGTAACTACTCCACTAGTTCCACCATACTCATCTGTAATAACAATCATATGTTCACGATTTTGTTTAATAATAGCTAATACTTGTGAGATTGGAGTATGTTCGAACACTTTAATAGCTGGTGTTATATATTCCTCTAAATCTTCTGTTGATTCAATTTTTTTATCTGTAAATAATAATTTTTTTACATTTAATATCCCTATTATTTGGTCTTTATCTCCATTCTCAATAACTGGATAACGTGTATATTCTTCTTGCTTCATTTGTCTCGTTATGATTCCTAATGAGTCGCTCAGGTCAATAGCTTCCACCTCTGTTCTTGGCGTCATTATTTCTTTTGCTATTTTATTATCAAACTCAAATACTCTTTCTACATAACGATACTCTATATCGTTAATTTGTCCATGAGCACGAGATAACTTCATAATTGTTCTAAGTTCTTGTTCACTATGAATATCATCATGTTCTGAAGCAGGTTCAAATCCAAATAGCTTTGCAATAACATTTGCTAATGAATTTAATATCCATACTAGTGGACGCATTACCTTGTCAAACCAATACATTGGCCAAGCTACTTTAAAACAAGTTTTTTCTGCAGACTGAATAGCTATTGTTTTAGGTACTAATTCACCTAATACAACATGAAGTAATGTCATAAATCCAAATGAAACAACTAATGAGATAGTATGAGTTAATGTTTCATTTAACTTAAACACTTCAAATATAGGATTAAACAATGCATGAAACGTTGATTCACCAAGCCAACCTAGTCCTAAAGACACAATAGTAATACCTAATTGTGTTGCCGATAAGTAATGATCTAATTGATCAACCATTTTCAAGAGTATTTTAGCTGTTTTATTTCCATCTTCAGCTATTTCTTTAATTCTCGTAGGTCGTAGCTTTACTAATGCAAATTCGAACATTACAAACACCGCTGATGCGGCTAATAATAATATTATTACTATAATTTTAATTAAGATACTGAGATCCATATGGTTTAATTTAACCTCTTTCTTTTATGTATTAATTAAATAATTTTACTATATTTTTAAAAGATTTTCAAATATTATGAAAGTAAAAAAAAAGATATACATTAAATGATTATCTAACGTATATCTTTTAAAATTATTTTTCTGCAACTTTTATACGAGTAAGAGCTTTTGCAAGTGCAAGTTGAGCTCGACGAACGTCTAAGCCTTCTTGATTTTCAGCAATTCTTTTCTCTGCTCTATCTTTAGCACGTTTTGCACGCTCTACATCTATATCTTTGTCCAATTCAGCTGTTTGAACAATTACAGTTATTTTATCTTTATGTGTTTCTACGAAACCTTCGCTTACTGCTAATATTTCTTCTTTTCCATCAGGAAAAACCACTTTTAATGGACCAATTTTTAATGAAGCAACCATAGGAACATGGTTAGCCATTATCCCTACTTGTCCACTTGTAGTCCCTAATACAACCATAGAAGCTTCCTCAGCTCTGTAAGCTTCTCCATTAGGAGTAACAATACTTACATTTAAAGTATTCATTTATTTACCTCCTGTTGTATTATACTTCTACTCCTAGTTTACGAGCTTTTTCTAATACATCTTCAATTCCACCTACAAGACGGAAACAGTCTTCAGGAATATTATCATATTTACCATCTAAGATATCTTTAAATGCTTGAACTGATTCAGAAACTGGTACATATGATCCTGGTTGCCCTGTAAACTGTTCAGCAACGTGGAAGTTTTGAGATAAGAAGAATTGAACACGACGTGCTCTATCAACTGTTTTCTTATCTTCATCACTAAGTTCATCCATACCTAAGATAGCAATGATATCTTGTAATTCACGATATTTTTGAAGAGTTCTTTGAATTCTTGTCGCAACTTGGTAGTGTTCTTCTCCTACGATTTCAGGAGCTAAAGCTCTTGATGTAGAAGCTAGTGGGTCAACCGCTGGGTAGATACCCATCTCTGTTAACGCACGTTCAAGGTTTGTTGTAGCATCTAAGTGAGCGAACGTTGTAGCTGGTGCCGGGTCAGTATAGTCATCGGCAGGTACATAAATCGCTTGGATAGATGTAACAGATCCTTTTTTAGTTGATGTAATACGTTCTTGTAAACGTCCCATCTCTGTAGCAAGAGTTGGTTGGTAACCAACGGCTGATGGCATACGTCCTAATAACGCAGAAACCTCAGATCCTGCTTGTGTAAAACGGAAAATGTTATCGATGAATAAAAGAACGTCTTGTCCTTCTTCATCACGGAAGTATTCTGCCATTGTTAATCCTGTTAATGCAACACGCATACGTGCACCAGGAGGCTCATTCATTTGTCCGAAAACCATGGCAGTTTTGTTTATAACTCCTGAATCTTTCATTTCATAGTATAAGTCATTACCTTCACGAGTACGCTCTCCTACTCCAGTGAATACTGAAAGTCCACCGTGTTGCTGAGCAACGTTATTAATAAGTTCTTGGATAAGAACCGTTTTACCAACTCCGGCACCACCGAATAGACCGATTTTACCACCTTTAATATATGGAGCAAGTAAGTCAATAACTTTAATACCTGTTTCTAATACTTCAACGTGTGTAGATAATTCTTCAAATGTTGGAGCTTCTTTATGAATTGACTCTTTTTGTACTTCTGCTCCAGGTTCTTCACCGTGGTCAACTGCTTCTCCTAGCACGTTAAACACACGTCCTAATGTATAATTTCCTACAGGAACAGAGATTGGAGCTCCTGTATCTACTACCTCAGCTCCTCTATTTAATCCATCAGTTGATGACATTGCAATTGTTCTTACAACGTTATCACCAATTTCTAAAGAAACTTCAAGTACTAATTTTTCTTTTTTTCCATCACCTTTATCTACAAATACTTCAAGTGCATTTAATAGATTAGGCATATGCCCTGATTCGAATTTTACGTCTACTACAGGTCCCATAACTTGGAGAATATAACCTTTATTCATATGTTGTTTGCTAACTTAATAGCTTCTCCTTTCTTATTTACTATTTTGCAGCTGCTGCTCCACTTACAATTTCTGTAATTTCTTGAGTAATAGCAGCTTGTCTTGCACGATTATACTTAATCGTAAGTGTATCAATAATATTACCTGCATTATCAGTCGAATTTTTCATCGCTGTTTTTCTTGCAGAATGTTCACTAGCTTTACTATCCAATATACTTCCATAAATCATACTTTCTGCATATTGTGGTAGCAAGACATCTAATACCGCTGTTTCACCAGGTTCAAATTCGTAAGCACCTGTTACTTTATTGTTAGAATCCTTAAATTGATTAGTGTCTTCTATAGGAAGAACTTGGCTTTCTGTAACAACTTGTTGAATCATACTAACAAAGTGATTGTAGTGTAAATAAATTTTATCGTATTCTTTATCAATAAAGTAACCTACTACTTTATTAGTAATCTCTTTAACCTGTGTGAAACTTGGCTCATCTGGTATATCTCTAAAACTATCAATTACATTATAGCCATTTTTTCTAAAGAATTCTGCCCCATAATTACCTATTGCAACAATACCATAATCACCTTCAGTGTGTCTTTCATTTACTGTGTTGACAAAATTCCTAATTATATTAGAATTGAATCCACCACACAATCCACTATCACTAGTGATTACTACATAAAGAGTTTTCTTAGCTTCTCTTTTTTCTAACATTGGGTGTTTTATATTCGCATTACCTCCGAAAATTGTCCCCATAACTTCTTGCATTTTATTCATGTATGGATAAAATTTCTGAGTGTTAGTTTGTGCTTTTAACAATTTTGATGTTGATACCATCTCCATCGCTTTAGTTATATGACTAGTTTTCTTCGTAGAATTGATTTTGTTTTTAATATCTCTAAGTGACGCCAATTAGTTCACCACCTTTTCTCTACTTTTGGATTCTAAGAAAAAGTTTTTTTGAAAGCTTCAATTGCTTCATTCATTACTTTTTCATCTGGTAAGTCTTTAGTTTCTACTATATGTTTAACTGCTTCTGTTTCATGAGCATCTAAATAAGCATATAGTTCTTGTTCAAATCTATGAATATCTTTAACTTCAACATCATCTAAATACCCATGAGTTAAAGCATAAAGAATCATAACTTGTTTTTCTACAGGTAGTGGTTTATGTAAGTCTTGTTTTAATACTTCAACTGTACGTTTACCACGTTCAAGTTTTTCACGAGTTGCAGGATCTAAGTCAGAACCGAACTGAGCAAAACTTTCTAATTCACGATAAGATGCTAAGTCAAGACGTAATGTACCTGAAACTTTTTTCATCGCTTTAATTTGCGCTGATCCACCAACCCTTGATACTGAAAGTCCAGCGTTAATAGCTGGTCTAATACCAGAGAAGAATAAATCAGATTGTAAGAAGATTTGTCCATCTGTAATTGAAATTACGTTTGTAGGAATATATGCTGAAATATCTCCAGCTTGAGTTTCTACGAATGGAAGAGCAGTAATACTTCCTCCACCAAAATCTTCATTTACACGAGCAGCACGTTCTAGAAGACGACTATGTAGATAGAATACATCCCCTGGATATGCTTCACGACCTGGTGGTCGTTTTAATAGTAATGATAATTCACGATATGCAGCAGCTTGTTTTGATAAATCATCATAAACAATAACTACATCTTTACCATTAAACATAAACTCTTCTGCCATTGCTACCCCTGCATAAGGTGCAATGTAAAGAAGTGGTGCTGGTTGAGATGC
>CAUUEM010000075.1:0-6256 GCA_963544045.1 uncultured Gemella sp.
TATTAGAGATGATTATAAATCACAACAAAAGAGTGCTGTAGATGAGTATTTAACAAAAGAATTTATTGATGAACAAACAAATAAATTTGACCGAGAATAAAAAAATACAACCTAGAGTTGAGAAATCAAATCTAGGTTGTTCTTTATTATTTTCCTTCAATAGTTATCATCCAAACTTCACTTTGGGCTGTAGTTTTAAAAGGTGGGCCCCAAAAACCATAACCAGCAGAAGTAAAGAAGTGCTTATTATTAATTTTAGCGTAACCATGATCAAGTGTGTAGATTCTATCTGTAATATAGTTAATTGGCCATATTTGACCACGATGTGTATGACCTGATAATTGGACATCTATAGGTAATGTACTGTGATGATCGATTGCATCAGGTTGGTGATCTATTAAAATAGTAGTTTTACTATTATCAACATTTTTTAATAAGTCTTCCGTAGCTAATCTATTCTTGCTAACACTTCTATCTTTACGTCCAACAAGAATTATATCATCGGTCAGATTAACACTTTCATCAAATAATGGTTTAATTCCAGTTTTTGAGATTTCTTCTACTATTTCTTGAGCCTCACGGTCATGGTTACCCATAGTAGCGTATACGCCTAAAGGTGCCGATAATTTGCTAAGTGTTTCTCCCATATTGCGCTTTTTATACATAACCATGTCGTCATCCATAATATCACCGGCAATTACGATAGCATCTGGTTTTTCTTCTTCGATAATTTTGTTTAATTTCTCAAGTTGATCATTTCCAAAAAATGTTCCAAGATGTAAGTCAGATACCATAGCTATTTTTATAGGTTTTTCAATTTTTTTGTCAACTTTTATAGTTTCACTTTTAACTGTTGGTGAGTATGCCCAATATAGCCCTAAAGCACTCATTCCAACAAGAAATAGGCTTGTTATACTTGAACTTACACCTTGAGAAAGGTTAAAGTTAAATAGCTTTAATATTAATTTTGTAACCAATAAAATTACAGCTATAACTACACCGTTTAAGAAGTAGAAATACCAAGTGTTTCCATAATTTACCCATGGTGCACCTAGTCGAAGCATATAAGCTATAATTGAAAAGTTAGCAAAAATAAAGAATAGAATACCAAGAACTAATTTTACTTTAGGTGAGATAAAAGGTGTTAACATCCATTTTAAGCCGAGCCATAATATTAAAACTAATACTTCGTAAAGTACAGCTACCCCTACAAAAGCAACAATAGCTTTCCAATTACTCATAGTTTTTCCTCCAAGTCAAATCTAATTTTATAAAATAAAAATAGGGTAGTTGGCTAATTTAAAAAATAGACCAACTACACGCTATTAATAAATCTTAGAAATTATATAAGAAATAGTTTAAATTTAGTTAAAAGCTTAATATAAACCATATAAAAAATCACCTCTACAATAGTTAGAGGTGATTTAATAAATTATTTCCCTAATTTTTCTAACTGTTTAGCTAAGCGTTCGTTTACGAAGTCCCAGTTTACTACACGGAAGAATTCTTTAATGTAGTCTGGACGACGATTTTGATAGTTTAGGTAGTAAGCGTGCTCCCAAACGTCTAATCCAAGGATTGGAGTAAGACCTGTTAAGTAAGGAGAATCTTGGTTAGCTGTTGAAGTAATAACTAGGTTACCTTCTTTATCAAGTGCTAGCCAAGCCCAACCACTACCAAATCTTGTAGCAGCAGCTGCAGAGAAAGCTTTAACGAATTCTTCGTATCCACCAAGCTCAGCATCGATTTTTTCTTTAACTAATCCACCGAATTCAGAAGAATCTGGTTTAGTTAGAGATTTCCAGAATAGAGAGTGGTTGTGGTGTCCTCCACCGTTATTGATAACTGCTTGACGGATGTCAGCAGGAACATCTTCGATATTTTTTAGTAATCTACATACACATCCAGTTTCAACTTCTGGGTGTTTTTCTAAAGCAGCATTTAAGTTGTTAACGTAAGCCGCATGGTGTTTGTCATGGTGAATTTCCATAGTTTTAGCATCGATAACTGGCTCTAAGTGATCGAAACTATAAGGTAATTCAGGTAATTTAAAAGTCATAGTTATAATCCTCCCGGGTATTTTTATAATTGTTATATGTTAATTATAGGGAAAAACGATTTAATTAACAACAAAAATGCTTGTCAAAAAGCTAGAGGTGTACTAAAGATTAAAAATGGTATAAAAACAATTGTACAATCTAATAAAACGTGATAAAATAATCAAAGCGATTATTACTAAAAAGGAGAAAAATGGTGGATAATTTTTTAAAAAAATATGGTCATATACTTTTATGGTTTATTTTTATGATATTTATGATTATATCAATATTAAGGCTAGTTACTCAAGGTATAGGGTATGCGCTAGTAGTGTTTATACCGAGCGTGATTTTATTATGTCCGCCTATTATAAAATTTATCCAAAAAAAAACAAGAATAAAAAAAGTTATTTTAGCTGGAGGGACGGCTATAGTTATGTTTTTTGCATTGTTAGGAACAACACATTTTAGTTCTGCTCAAAAAGAAGAGAATATTAAAATAAACCAAGAGAAGAAAAAAGAAGAGCAAGAAAGAAAGGCGGAGGAAAGAGCTTCAGAAGAGCAAAAGAAAAAAGAAGAGGAAAATAAACTGCAAATACCGTCCGCAGCCCCAAAAATAGACAGTAAATCAAAAAAAGAACAAGATGATGCAGATTCCAAACTTACAGAAAATATTAAAGATAATAAAACTCAAAATCAGATGCAACAGCAGGTTCAAACTAAAAAAGTTGCAGTAAGGGCAAGTAAAAAAAGTGGACAGTATTATACACCAGATCATCCATCTTATAACCAGGTTGCACCTAAAAATATAGTGATATTTAATTCAGAGGAAGCTGCAACAAAAGCGGGATATAAAAAAGCGGCATGATAAATAAGGATGAAAAAAAACAACTTCAAAACTAAATTTGAAGTTGTTTTTTGTTTGATTTTTAATTACTTAATTCTGAAACTATTTGTTTTGCGATAGCAAGGTTCATATGTTTTTGTTTGCGTAATTTTTCAACTATTAAGTCAAGATTATCATTAGTAGCTCCAGCTAAAATAGCTAGTGACTTAGCGTGAAGTTTCATGTGACCTTTCTGGATACCATCACCAACTAAAGCTTTTAAAGCAGCTAAGTTTTGCGCTAATCCAACAGATGTAATAATGCTTGCTAAAGTTTTAGCATCAGGATTATTTAATATTTGTCGAGCAATTTTTACGCTAGGGTTAATTCCGATAGAACCACCCACACTTGCTACTGGCATGGGGACAGTTAATTCACCGATTAATAAGTTGTTTTCTGAATCACAACGCCAAGTAGATAATCCTTTATATTTTCCATTTTTTACAGCATAACTTTGGCAAGAAGCTTCGATAGCCCGCCAGTCATTACCGCTTGCTATAACGATGCTGTCGATACCATTGAAAATACCTTTGTTATGTGTTGCAGCACGGTATACATCGCTTTGAGCGAATTTACTTGCTAGCTCAATTCTTTCAGCTAAGTATTTACCATTTTCTCCTAATTTTTCAAAAGGAATAGCACAACTGCTAGTAACTAATGAACTCGTAGCATAGTTTGATAGTATAGCCATAAGAGCTGTGCCGCCGGTAATTGTTTCAAGAGAAACCTTAAGAGCTTCTAACATAGTATTTAACATATTAGCTCCCATAGCTTCCAAAGTATCAACAATAAGATATACTACTACAAAAGTAGTATCATCTTCAGTTAAAACTCTGACGTTAATATCTTTTGCACCACCACCACGTTGAACGATAGAAGGGTAGGCTTCGTTAGCTGTTTTAAGAAGTAGATCTTTATTTTTAAGAATAGTTTGTTCTGCCGAACTAGTGTCAGTTATGTTATATAGAGCAACATGACCAATCATTTTTCTGTCATGAATAGTAGTAGTAAATCCACCAGAAGATGCAACTATTTTTCCAGCGTTGCTACAAGCTGCAACAACAGAAGGTTCCTCTGTTACCATTGGGATTACGTAACTTTTATTATCAACAACAAAGTTAGGAACCACGCTAAAAGGAAGTGAGAATGTTCCGATAACATTTTCTACCATGTTATTAGCGGTATCGTAACCTAAAACAGTATTATCTTTAAGTAAATTCAGGTATTCTTCTTCAAGAATATTAGATTGTTCAATAACTTCTAGGCGTTCAGCTCTATTCTTTTTATAAAATCTACTCCAAATATTTCCCATAATTCCCTCTTTTAAAATTGTTTTCTATAAATTCTCTTATGATTTTCTATTTTTTCTAATACGAATCTACTGTTATCTTTAATGTCAGAAATATCAAGATTTCCTTCGCTATCTACAGTAGTGTCTCTAAAGAACATTTCTTCATATTCTTCTATAGAAATACGTGTTCTACTATTAAATTCGTCAAAACGATTTTGTTTAAGTTGTTTTTCGTAGCCTGGTACTAGAGTCATACTAAATACCTCAGCAACTGCACCACTACCATAACTATATAAAGCTATTTTGTCTCCAGAGTTAAGGTTATTACTGTTTTCAAGTAAAGAAAGTAACCCTAAAAATAGTGATCCTGTATAAATGTTACCAACTCGTTGGCTATATAAAATAGATTCATTAAAACGAGTAGATAATTTTTCTTTAATGGCTTCATCATCTTCAGTTTCTAATAATACATTTAAACCTTTTAATCCTAATTTTGGATAAGGAAGGTGTAAACAAATTGCATCAAAATCACTTAGTTGTTTATTATTCTTTTCTAAATATTTATTCCATGTAGTAGTAAGGCAGTCTAAATATTGTTCAGTTGAGAACTTACCTTCTACAAATGCATATTGAGAATAATTTGGACGCCAAAAATCCATAACATCACGAGTTAAACAAATATTATCGTTGTTTAGTTCTAGTATACGTGGATTGCTAGTAACTAACATAGCACAACTTCCAGCGCCCTGTGTAGATTCCCCAGAAGCTTTAATTCCATATTTAGCAATATCACTAGCAATAACAAGAACTCTTGATTCTGGGTTATTCATTACGTGATTTTTTGCAAAGTCAAGAGCTGCAGTTGCACCGTAACAAGCTTCTTTAACTTCAATAGTACGTACAAATGGTTGAATATCTAATAAACCATGAATAAATACAGAAGAGGCTTTACTTTGGTCAACGCCTGATTCTGTTCCTACTATTATCATATCAATTTTTTCTAAGTCTTCTTTATCTAAAATTTCAAATGCTGCTTGAGCTCCAAGAGTAACTATATCTTGAGAAACTGGAGGAATACTCATTTCTAGCTGGAGTAATCCTTTAGTAAATTTATCAGGTTCAATGCCACGAGCAGCCGCTAAATCGCGAATGTCTAAGAAATACTTAGGCATAGCAAAACCTATTTTATCAATTCCTATTTTCATCTTTTTTTACCTTTCGATCTACGTAATTATTCTATAAATATGATAGGTATAGAATATATTAATATTATGTGGTATATGATGTTCTAATTATCATACACTTATGTCAAAAATAAAAATTATCGCAATTACTATTGTATAAGATTTTTTTAAAATAGTCCACAGTTTGACTATTAAATTTTTAAAAACTTGTATAGCACTCAAATTTTAATATAGTATACTTAAATTAAACTTAAATAAAGATACAAAAAAGAGCTAATAGAGAAGAGACTTTTCTCTATTAGCATATTTTTATTTTTTAGAAATAGCCATCGCTATACCTTGTCCACCACCAATACATAGTGAACATATTCCACGATTTTTATTTTCATTAATTAAAGAATGTACTAAAGTAACTAGGACACGGCATCCACTTGCGCCAATAGGATGACCTAGTGCGATAGCACCACCGTTAATATTAACTTTAGAAATATCTAATCCAAGTTCACGTGTAACAGCGATAGATTGTGAAGCAAATGCTTCGTTCATTTCAAATAAATCTATATTTTTAATATCTAGATTTAGTTTTGATAACACTTTTTGAGTTGCAGGAATTGGTCCAAGCCCCATAACTTTATTATCTAAACCAGCTGTAGCGTAACTATCAATATAGGCAAGTACATCTAGGCCTAGTTCCTTAGCTTTGCTTTCAGACATTAGAATAACACATGCAGCACCATCATTGATACCAGAAGCATTACCCGCAGTTACTGTACCATCTTTTTTAAATGCTGGACGCAGTTTTGCTAGAGAATCTAGAGTTGTTTCAGGGCGAACGTATTCATCAGTATCAAATATTATT
>CAUUEM010000076.1:0-6234 GCA_963544045.1 uncultured Gemella sp.
GTAGTATAAATACAAAAAAGAGGATTGCAAGAGATGCTATTGCACCAGGAAGAAGAAGAAAAAATTCATTAATATCATTAAAAAAACTCCAAAAAATTTCTTTTCTATTGCTTTTAATAATATCCTCTAATTCTTTTTTTTTAACTACTTTAAATTCTTTTTCTTTTTTCGCCATTTTACTATATCTCTCCTTTTTTAATTCTTATTAATAATATACCTTTTTTATCTAAAAAATTCAATAATGTAATTAACACCAACACATATTTAATTTAGCTAATTATACAATTGTCTCACATCTTACGATTCTAACAGGTGTTTCAAGTGATTGTAAGTAGCTTCATCTTCAACATAAATATATGTAGTCTCTCTTGCTCTAGTCAAAAGAACACGATATGCATTTTTTACAAATTGATTGATCACTTCATCTAACGATAGTAACTTTGATTTATTTTTCTTTATACTACTAATTAATTTATTTACTTCTTTTACATGCCACTTTAATCGTACAGTTCCTCCAGGGTTTAACATCCAATCCCCATTTCTCCATAAGAGCGTATTTCCCCAAATAAGAATGGTATCATCAAACTCTAAGCCTTGACAACCGAACTCAGAAACAAAGGAATTAAGTTTATTACTATTTCTTAAATAATAATACTTGTATAAATCGTCACCAGCATCTGTTAAATTAGTCTCTAGAAGTCTGTAGTTTCCTTTATTTAAAGGATTGCAATCATAGCTACTTACAACAATACCTATTGATTCATCTTCTTTATCATATGTACAATTTTCTTCATATCCTAAAGCCTTCAATAAATCTTCATAATTGTTATAAACTTCATAACCTTTTTGTCTTTTTGTCTGTTTTGACAGTGTAGTATCTCCTGTTAATATAGCGTTCACAATCTCTAATGTCGGATCACCAATATCATTTCTTTGATTTAATTTTAGCATAAGTTCAGGATATACTTTACAGTTTACTCCTTTCTCAAGAAATTTATTTTTGACTTCTTCATCTGGAACAAATACCTTTATTTTCACATTGGATTCATTCCGATTTAACAAATAAATAGAATTTAGAATATCTTTTTCACCATCTTCTTCTCCACTATTTATCTCTTGTTTATTTCCAATGAATAAAATAATATTTTTGCTTTTTTGGGATTTCTCAATACCTTTGATTGCTGAAAATAATAGTAAATATGCTTCAGATAACCTATTTTTATAAATTATGCGCTGAGTATTAAAATCAAACTCTTTTTCATATTTACCAGACTTTTTTTGGCTTCTTGTTGCAATTTTCAAATAATTCCACATTCGTTGAGCTTCATCGACAAGTAATACTTGATCTTCTATAGTTAAAAAGCCTGTACCTTTATTAAAAAAGTAGTTATCACAATAATTGCTTGCACTGTAAAGTTCTCTTATATGTCCAATCAGTTGTTCGCTTAAACCTTCTAAATCATTGAATAATTTTTCCTTTATTAATTTTTGAAAAAGTGGATTTGCTGAAGGATCTTGTTTTACCAAATCGATTTCTCCCTCAACAATTGAATTAAAATAATTCTCTAAGTTAGCATTTCCTGTAACATATTGTACTTTTGTGATTCCTTTGCTTAAACACTCTTCAAGTAAGGTAAAAGCCGTCCCTGTTTTACCTGTACCAGGCCCTCCTTTGACAATAGTAATACCAAGTGTGGGGTCTTTTGAATTGAGTATTTCATGCATTATTCCATTACACACTTTTACATTATCATTATCTTTTTTTACATAGTTAACAATTCCTTTGTGAATAAGCGCCCTTAATGCACCTGATATACTTGGATCTAAATACTTTTCTCCATCTAATATACGCTCAAATTTACTAATATCACATGGTGTTGTAATTGACGCCATAACATTAGCAAATTCATCTCCCACAATAATTGATGGATTCTTTGGTACTCTGTTTATCATACATTGATTTGTAAAAATCAAATAATTTTCAAGAGTCAGATTACCTAAATTAATTTGATTTACAACTTCCTTATTACAACGTCTAATTCTATTTGTGTATCTGTTAAGTTGTTTTAAATATCCTTTTATTTGATAATCATCGTCTGACTTACCACTCTTAAACTCTAAAATAATTATTTTATTTTCGCATACAATGATTGCATCAATCCATCTTTTCTTCAAATGATATTCGAACCCAATTAAAACATTACCAATAGTATTCAAACACTCTTTAGAAATCATCTCTTTGAAGAAACGCAAACAATCAATCCAAGATCTTATTTTATTTTTTTTATCATCATCATCTGTAATAAAATAATTACATCCTCTATTCACTTCATCTTGGGCCTCTTTAAATATTTTAAATATCCTATCATCAAATGTATTCTCCCCTTCAGTGTGTTCATACAAAGCTTTACAAAAATCATCTTCATTTTCATTAACCAGCTCAGATAATGTATAACAAACCACTTCTAGTTTTCCTTTATTTGAGAACACTTTCATTTTCACCACCACCTTTTATTTCTTTGCTCATTTGTTTTTTAATTAAATCAATTAGAATAATATCCGTTGGCAACCACTTCACATCATAAATCTGATCCATTGTTAGCCATCTAGCATCTTCCGCTTCTTTAAGAATAAGGTCACCTTTAATAATTTCACCCCAAAAGCAATCCATTGATAAATGAAACGTTGGATAATCATATTCAATTGTATAAATGATTTCTCCAACTTTGATTTCTATCTCAAGCTCTTCTTTTATTTCACGAACAAGAGCTTCCTCTGGTGTCTCGCCTTGCTCGATCTTTCCACCTGGAAATTCCCATTGTCCTTTAAATTCACCGTAACCCCTTGCTGTAGCAAATATCTTATCTTCACTGCGAATTACCGCAGCAACAACTCTTATTGTTTTCATAATATACTAAATAAAAGTCCCTCCAATACTATTTCATTCTGGACTAATCATGGCTCTCCCTTACTCTGGATCAGATATTTTTTTATCTCCTGTATTACTTTTTATTATATAAACTTGTATCTTCAGCAACCATATCTACTACCTCTTCTTTTAATCTAAAGAAATAAACATTATTATTTTCTTCAATTATTGGCATATCACTATTATCTGTCCAAAGTTCACATTGACTAATTACAGTATTAATTGCAAAATCATAATCTTCTGGCGGATAATTATATTTTTTTAGTAATCTTTTAACCATTTTACGCATTGATGCTCTAGCTGTTTCTTTTTTCTGCCAGTCAATTGTTCTATTTTTACGCAACATTTCCGTTAATTCTCTTGTAAGATTGATAAGAGCATCATTCTGATAAAAATCCTTGATATGCTCTGGTTTAGTCAATGCATCATAAAATGCCAATTCTTCTTGTGATAATCCCAGTTTTTGACCATTTTTATATAACTCTGTTATTTCTTGGGCTGTTTTTAAAAGTTCTTTTATTACTTCTTCATTTGTAATAAGTCCGTTGTAATAAGAATTCATTAGCTTTGCAATTTTTTCTGAAAACTTTTCTGATTGAACCACATTTGTTCTCTTATACAGCGAAACTTGTTCAGCCATTAATTTTTTCAATATTTCAACAGCAATATTCTTTTCTTTCATTCGGGAAATTTCCTCTAACACAGCCGAATCAAATAAGCTAAAATTTTCTCCTCCTGTTTTACTACTATCAAATAAATTAATAACTCCTTCACTTTGAACTGCAGCCTTCAATAAATTATTAATTTCATCATTTATTTCTTTTAGTGATAAAGTCTTTCCGCTAGTACCACCATAAGTAATTTTAATTACTGTAGAACGTATAGCTTCCATATATGCCGCTTCATGACGCTCCTTTTTAGTGGTCATACTTGAACACATTGAATGTGATTGCTTTAATAGCATCGCTTCTTTTAAAAATAAATCTTTTCTATCAGGGGTCTTCGCATCCAATACAAAGTTTACTCCACCTGTTATAATCTTTGCCATTGTAAGTGGTGAACCATCAATAAAACTACTAAAATCAAATCCATGTAGTAAATCTTTACATACTTGTAATTTCTCCTGAAACTTAGGATATGCTACCTTTGCAATATCCATATCTCCGTATTTTGCCTGGTCACGCTTAGTATATTCCTTCATTGCAGTTTTCAAAGCAGATGCAATTCCAACATAATCTACAATCAATCCACCTTCTTTATCTTTAAATACACGATTAACACGGGCAATTGCTTGCATCAAGTTATACCCATGCATAGGCTTGTAAACATACATTGTTGCAAGAGAAGGAACATCAAATCCAGTAAGCCACATATCAACAACAATTGCTATTTTCATAGGATTATCGTTATCTTTAAATTTTCTAGCAAGTTTTGTTTTATGAGATTTTGTTCCAATAATTTCTTTCCAATCTTCTGGATCATTATTGCCACTTGTCATTACTACACCAACTTTTTCATTCCAATCTGGACGGATTTTTAAGATACGACGATATATTTTCATTGCAATTGGTCTTGAATAAGCTACAATCATTGCTTTTCCTGTAAGAAGATTAGCTCTATGTTTTTCATAGTGATTAACAATATCATCACAAAGGGATTCAATAGTAGAATCAGCACCTAAAACACTTTCCATTTGCCCAAGCATTTTCTTACTTTTTTCAATAGTTACCGCATCAGACTGTTCCTCTAAAATATCGTAAGTAGAATCAATAAGTTCAAGAGTGTTTTTATCAAGTTTTAATTGAACAACACGACTTTCATAATATACTGGACGAGTTGCTCCATCTTCTACTGCCTGTGTCATATCGTAAACATCTATATAATCACCAAAAACTTCACGTGTATTTTTATCCTTTTTAGAAATTGGTGTTCCTGTAAATCCAATAAAAGTAGCATTTGGCAATGCATCATGAATAATACGGGCATTCCCAATTATTGTACGAGCTTCCTTTTCACCTTTTTCATTTTCAGAAATAACTATTTTTTCATTAAATCCATACTGTCCACGATGTGCTTCATCAGCCATTACTATAATATTTCTTCGTTCTGATAAAGATTTTTCTCCACGTTCAAACTTAAACATAGTTGTAAATATAATTCCATTTACATTTCTCCCCTCAAGAAGTTTCTTCAGGTGTTCCTTACTTTCAGCTTGTACCGGTGTCTGACGTAAAAATTTTTCACATTGGGAAAATTGATTATAGAGCTGGTCATCCAAATCAATACGGTCTGTCATAACAATTAGAGTTGGAGTTTCTAAAACTTCTTGTAATAAATGAGCATAGAAAACCATAGATAGTGATTTTCCTGAACCTTGTGTATGCCAAAAAACTCCACCTTTACCATCTGTTTTTGTGGCTATCTTTGCTTTTTCGATAGCTTTACGAACAGCAAAATATTGATGGTATCCTGCTAATACTTTAAATCTTTCATTACTTTTGCCTGAAAAAAGGATAAAATTTTTTAGTATATCGAGTAAACGTTCCTTTTGGAACATACCTTCATAGAAAGTTTCAAATCCAGCAAATGAAGTATCTTCATAGCTTCCATCTTTTGTCTTCCATTCCATAAAACGATCAAGGCCAGATGTAATTGTACCAGCCTTATTTGTAGATAAATCACTTATTACACAAATAGCATTATAGTAAAAAATAGTCGGAATATCCTTCATGTAATTACGAATTTGATTGTAGGCATTCTCAGCTCCTACTTCATCTTTTGTAGGACTCTTAAGCTCCATTAATACCAAAGGTAATCCATTTATAAATAAAATAATGTCTGGACGACGATTGTTTCCATTTTCAAGAAATGTAAATTGATTAACCACATAGAAAGAGTTATTTTCTTTATTTTCATAATCAATAAGACGTACAATCAAAGACTGTTCTTCACCTTTTACAAAAAATTTAACAGTAATACCATTTTGCAGATAATCCATAAATATTGTATTTTTTTGCAAAAGACTTCCGGTATCAAAATTTTTAAGTTTAGACAATGCTTCATTTATTGCCTCTAAAGGAAGTCCACGGTTAATACGTACCAAACTTTCTCTAAGAGTGGAGTCTAAAAGAGGGCTAGTATGGTCTCTAGTTAAATCTGGTGCATAAAAATAATCATAGCCCATATTTTTAAATAATTCTATAATTGCCTGTTCATATTTATCTTCTGTAAATAAATCTGACATCTTCAACCTCCTTTTTTTATCATGTTTTTACGGTAAATAAGAATTTAGAGCAGCAAGCACA
>CAUUEM010000077.1:0-6223 GCA_963544045.1 uncultured Gemella sp.
AAAATTTAAGAAAGAGGTTTTTTTATGTTACAATTAGCTGTATTTTTACCAGTAATTGCCATGTTTTTTGTACCTTTCTTGAGAAAAAGTTTCAAAAAAATACACACTGGTAAATTTGTTATAATTGTTCCATTAATTTTGTTTATATATTTTTTGTCTAACTTAAAGAATATATATACTGGTGGAATAATTTATAAAACTCTAGCATTTGCATCTAATGTCGGACTTGATATAAACCTAAAACTAGATGGCTTATCACTCCTGTTCGCACTTCTAATTACTGGAATTGGAACATTAGTTATTTTATATTCTTGTTATTATATGAGCATTAATGATGAAAAACTACATAAGTTTTACATCTTTTTACTTATTTTTATGTCAGCCATGTTAGGTGTAGTTCTATCCGATAATCTACTAAGTATGTACATGTTTTGGGAAATGACTTCTGTTTCTTCATTCTTACTTATTAGTTATTGGCACGAAAATGATGCTTCAAGAAAAGGTGCACTTAAATCACTTATTATCACTGTATTTGGTGGTGTTCTTATGCTTGGAGGTATTTTCGTCCTAAATAATATTACTGGAAGTTTTAATATAAGTGAAATAATTGAATTTAATCGTAATAGTGGTTATAACTCAAAATATCTAATTGCTATGGTTCTTATTATTTTTGGAGCTTTTACAAAATCTGCACAGTTCCCATTCCATATCTGGTTACCTGATGCAATGGCTGCTCCTACTCCAATAAGTAGTTATCTTCACTCTGCCACAATGGTAAAAGCGGGGATATATCTATTACTTAGAATAGGAATTGTATTCTCATTTACACCTATTTTTGGTAATACACTTATAATTTTCGGAACAATAACTATGCTTGTAGGTTCAATTTCTGCAGTATTCTTAAAAGATTTAAAAGGAATACTAGCATATTCTACTATAAGTCAACTTGGTATGATGACTCTTATGATTGGAATTGCTAATTTAGGATTAAATAATAACAATCATTACATTTATACTTTTGCATTTTATGCAGTTTGTTTTCATATAATAAACCACGCTGCTTTTAAAGCAAGTTTATTTATGATTACTGGTATTATTGATCACACATTCCATACTAGAGATATTGATAAACTTCGTGGTATTAAAAATATCATGCCTATTAGTTTTATCCTTAGCGTAATTGCTGGGTTCTCTATGGCAGGTATTCCACCACTTAGTGGTTTTTACTCAAAAGAATACTTCCTTACTGTTGTATATAGTTTAACAAGCTCAAGTTTATTCTATGTATTAATTGCTCTATTGGTTGTTATTGGTGCATTGGGAACTGCAATTTATTCATTCATACTATCATTTAAACCTTTCTTAGGTACATTTGATAAAAATATTCTTGGAAATAAAAAGCTACATCTTCCTAAAATCGGTATTTTTATTTCACCTATTGTTTTAGTATTTTTTGTAATAATAAATACTTTTATTAAAGACTATATTGTAATTCCTGCACAACAAGCAGCACTTGCAAGTAATATAACTAATAATGAAGCTATTACTCATGTTGAGCACAGCTTTATTTCAAGTGAATTAATCACATCAATTCTTGTAATAATCATTTCAGCTGTTATCTATAAACTTTATGCAAGTAGAAATGTTATCTACAAATATAATCCAAGCATTGTTTCAATCCACGGGTTATACAATAGTTTAGGAGATCAATTACATAAAGGTAGTGGAATATTACACAATACATTTATTACAAATGAACTTAGAAGAAATATGAGCTACATTTTCTGTACTTTGTCACTAACAATTATTGGTGGATACTTTGCTATTGGTAGACCAGTTGTTATTAATAAGTTCTCTACTGTACATTATATGAACGTACTACTTGGAATTTGTATAGTAATCTGCTGTGTTACTCTAGCATATACTTACAATAGACTTGTACTTATTATTCTATCTTCTGGAATAGGATTTATGATGACTGCCCTATATGTTACATTTAGAGCACCTGACCTTGCTATGACACAATTTGTTATTGAATCAATATCAACTATTATCTTCTTAGTTGCATTCATTCTTTTAACAAATAGAACAAAACATATTGAAAAACAACCATTTAAACTTACAAATGCAATTATTGCTACTATTACTGGTATTAGTTTTACATTAATCGGTTTAGTAACATATGCATATAAAAATCCATCAGAAATCAGTCAATTCTACTTTGATAATGTAGTTGCTTCTGGTGGTGGTAACATAGTAAATGTTATTATCGTTGATTTCAGGGGATTTGATACCCTATTCGAAATAACTGTAATGACAATGGTAGCATTAATTATTTATGCTATGTTTAGAATTTTAAAAAGAGGAGGATCTAAAGATGAAGACTAACGATGTTATTTTAAAATCACTGTCTGCAATTATTTCAGGTTGCATATTCTTACTTTCTCTTAGTTTATATTTCGGAGGTCACTTCCTTCCTGGTGGTGGTTTCGTTGGTGGATTATTGTGCACAATGGCTTTAGCTTTAGCTATGTTTACATATGGAATTGATAGAGTAATGAAATTAATTCCCATAAATTATGTTTACGTTACTGCTATTGGATTATTATTTTCTATCGGTACAGCCTTCAGTGGTGTTGTTGCTGGTAAGAATTTCTTTAAACACCACTTTACTCATGTCCATGTCCCTATTATGGGAGAAATGGAACTACATACAGCAGCTATCTTCGACTTAGGTGTTTACCTAATTGTTGTAGGTGTTTTAATGACTGTAATTTTAGCTTTTGGAAAGGATGGTAAATAATGGAATTTTATATGATTATATTATCAGGTATACTCGTTGGATTCGGAGTTTACCTTATGCTTTCTAAAAGTATGATGCGTATAATTATTGGTGTTGGACTATTTGGTCACGCCGCTAACTTAATTATCCTTATTGCAGGTGGATTATATGATGGAGATATTCCGATAATCTCAGAACTTGGAAAAAATTATATTGATCCCATACCTGCCGCATTAATACTTACTGCAATCGTTATTGGTTTCGCAGTAACTTGTCTATTAATTTCAATTTATATTGCTAACTACAAACTTAAACGTAGCGACAATGTGATTGAACTTGAGGATGTAGAACACATGAAGGAGGATAAGATAAATGCATAGTAATTTACCGGTTATACCGATCTTTATACCTCTTTTATTTGCTGCTATAACTATATTGTTTAGAAGAAGAATTGGTATGCAAAGATTATTAACATTCCTTGCTACTACTCTTACATTAGGATTTTCAATCTACAATTTATTTAAAGTAGCGAAACATAAAGTTTTAATTTTAGAAATGGGGAATTGGGCTTCACCATTTGGTATTACCCTTACACTAGACGGCTTAAATAGTATACTTGTAACAACTTCAGGAATAGTATTCTTAGCTACCCTATTCTATTCATATAAAACAATTGATAAAATTCGTGAATTGAGCTTTTTCTACCCTGGTTTCTTATTAATCATGGTTGGAATAAATGGAGCATTCACAACAGGTGATATTTTTAACCTGTTTGTATTCTATGAAATTTTATTAATGGCATCTTACTTACTTCTTTTAGTAGGTATCAACAAAGAACAATTAAAATCATCTATCAGTTATGTATTAATGAATGTTTTTGCAGGTAGTTTATTTGTTATAAGTGTTGGATATTTATATACTATTGTTGGTAGTTTAAATATGGCATATATTTCACAAACTATTTCTAACATGTCAGATAGACGTGGAGTTTACTTAGTTGGAGCAGTTATGATTTTCGTCTTCTGTATGAAAGGGGCTCTATTCCCACTATTCACTTGGATGAACAGATCATATGCCGCACCTCCTATATCAGTATCAATTATCTTTGGTGCTTTATTAACAAAAGTAGGTTTATACTCAATTATTAGAACATATGGGTTATTCTACTATGAATCTAGTTTTATTAAATCATACCTACTAGTTCTAGGTGCAATTTCTATTATTGCTGGATGTATTGGAGCAATATATCAAAGTAATTTAAAACAAATTGTAATCTTTAATATTGTAATTTCACTCGGTGTAATGGTATGTGGAACTGCTACTCTTAATACATATGGTGTCAAAGGTGCATTATTCTATGCTGTAAATGATATCCTTCTAAAAGCTGCATTATTTATTGTAGTTGGATTAGTTATTTACACAAGCGGAGTTAAATTCCTTCAAAAATGTGGATTAATTAATAAATATCCATTATTAGCTTGGACTTACTTCATAATTGTATTATCACTTGCAGGTGTCCCTCCTTTCAGTGGTTTTTATGGTAAAGCACTTATTATTAGAGGTCTTGTATTAGATAATCACATATATATAGCTACACTTGTTGCAGCTTCTGGATTAATTGTATTCTACTCTCTAGTAAGAATATTCCTTAATATTTTCTATGATAATATTAATAAAACTTTACAACTAAGACCACTTCCAAAAGGAATCTTAGTACCCCTTGTTTCTATTGTTGCAGTTGCATTTTTAATTGGTATATTTTCTAATCAATTGGACGGATTATTTAATAACGGTGTCCAAATGATATTAGATCCGAAAAAATATATTGAAATAGTTCTTGGAAAGGGGGCATAACATATGGCATTACAATTTTTAATTAATATTTTTGTCGGAGTTATATGGATGTTCTATTCTGGAACTTTTAATTCTGAATACTTTGCCGTAGGGTTTTTCTGGGGTATGATTATCCTATTTATCTTAAGAAAAACTTTCGCTAAGAGTTTTTTAGGCGATCAACTTTACTACGTTTATATCTATAAATGGATAAAACTTGTAGTTATGTTCCTAATCGAACTTTTAAAAGCAGATATTAATGTTCTTAAAATGATGTTTAGAAAAGACCTTGATGTTAATCCTGTTATTTTCGAATATCCTTTACAAGTGAAGAAAAACTGGCAAATCACATTATTAGCTAATATGATTACACTAACTCCAGGAACACTTACAGTTAATGTCGGTCATGACAATACAACTCTATTTATTCATTGCCTTGATACTGATGATATCGAAGGAGAAATTGAAGGAATTAAAAATAGTTTTGAAAAAGCGATATTGGAGGTTGATTTAGATGGATAAAATTATGAACTTCACAATAGTTTTAGGAATTTTTGCTAGTATATTAATGATACTCTACTTGCTAGTTTATATCGTTAAAAAACCTAGTATTTTTGACAAGTTAATAGCGAGTGACTTACTTGCTATGCCACTTATATGCTTAATAGTTTTAGTAAGTATGTACTATAAAACTTTTTCATATATTTCACTTATTCTAATAATCGCTATTATATGTCTAGTTGGTACAGTTGTTACAGCAAGATTCTTAGCTAAGAAGGAGGTATTCAGTGATGATTCTAAATAATATTTTAGATGTAATAATAATACTTCTTATCCTTATCTCAATCGTTGCTATGGCAGCAACTGTAATTGGATTTGTAAGACTACCTGATGAATTAACTAAGATTCATGCAGCAGGGGTTACAGGTTCTTTTGCAGTAGAATTAATTCTAATAACTGGTTTTATCTATTTTTATAGATACTTACACGTTTTTGAATTCAAGCTCCTTTTAGCTATTGCATTCTTATTTTTAGTTGCACCAGTATCAGCCCACATGATTTCAATAAGTGCAATTATATATAATAAAAAAGTTTATTCAAAAAACAATAAAGATGAAGCTAAAAAAGTATTAGATGACATCAAAAAATTAAATTAGCAAATATTAATGTGTTATAAATTATATTTTTTAATATAGCGTATAACACATTATTTTTTAAAAATTTTAATATTTATAGATCATTCTTACTCAACTTCTTAACAAATTCAATACTGAACCGCTCTTAATCTTGACTAATTTCCCTTTATATAGTAATATTCATATAGATTATAAAATAATTTAAATTAGTTTAAGGAGTTATTTTCATGAGAAAATATTTTGGAACAGATGGTATACGTGGTGTCGCTGGCGAATCACTTACCGCTGATTTAAGTTTTAAAGTAGGTAAAGCACTAGGTAAATTACTTACTGAAAAAAAAGAGCGTCCTAAAGTAATAATAGGAAGAGACACTAGAATTTCATGTGATATGATTGAGTATTCACTTACTGCTGGTTTAACTAGCGTTGGTGTCGATGTTATGACTGTAGGCGTTATTCCTACTCCAGCAAT
>CAUUEM010000078.1:0-6141 GCA_963544045.1 uncultured Gemella sp.
CTAAAATTAAGTTGGCCCTCTAAACTAGATGGTAGAAAATCATTTTCTTTTGTCCACTTTTCTAAATCTGTTCTTCTAGAAAAACTCCATTGTGCAAGTCCAAAACCTATATTATTTCCTTTCTCCTCAATTGTAGGATCCATTTTGCTTTCTCTTATATAATTTCCTAATATTCCAGCTGTAGCCTCTTTACTAAATCCTTCCGCTATATAAAAATTCCAAGCTTTCTCTATATTATTATTTCCAGTTAACTGTCTTTGAATAATAATTTTTGATTTTCCATTATAATATTCCCCTACCAAAAATGCTCCACATAATAACAACAGGATTGCCGTAAATATTAAAGTAATCTTGCTCTTACTGCCTCTATTATTATATTTTTTTGTTTTGTTTGGATTTATATTATTATTTTTTAATTTTTTTCTTCTAATTTTACCTTTTTTAGGTATCTTATTACTTTTAATTGTTTTTTCACTCCTATAAAATAAAATATAAAACTTAGTATAACATAATGCTATACTAAGTTCTATAAATAACTATTTTACTTTTTTTATATTCCAAATATCTTTTGCATATTCTTCAACTGAACGGTCTGCAGAGAAAATACCTGCATTAGCTGTATTAATAAGACTCATACGTCCCCATTTTTCTTTATTACTATAAGTTTCTGCAACTCGTTCTTGGGTTGCTACATAGCTCTCAAAGTCAGCTAAACACATATAATTATCTTGAGTTAATAAGTAATCTACAATGAAACTGAAATTCATTCCACCTACAGTCATTGTTCTAATGAAATCTAATGTATTTTTAATTTTTTCTGAATTCATATAGTATTCCCAAGGTTTATATCCTTGACGGTTTAATTCTTCAACTTGAGGAGTTTCTAAACCAAAGATAAATATATTTTCATCTCCAACCGCTTCATGTATCTCAACATTCGCTCCATCAAGAGTTCCGAGAGTCAATGCTCCATTTAACATAAGTTTCATATTACCAGTTCCACTAGCTTCTTTTCCTGCTTGTGAAATTTGTTCACTAACATCAGCTGCAGGAATAATTTTTTCTGCTAGCGTAACTTTGTAGTCTGGTAGGAACACGACTTTTATGTATTCACGTACTAATTCATCAGCTTCTATCATTTGTGATATTGAATGAATGAATTTAATTATATTTTTAGCCATTTGATAACCTGAAGATGCTTTAGCTGCAAAAATAAATGTTCTAGGTACTGGACGTAGTCCATTATATTTAATTTCACGATATAAGTAAACAATGTGTAAAGCATTTAATAATTGACGTTTATACTCGTGAAGTCTCTTAACTTGAACATCAAATATTGAATCAGTATTCACTGTTATACCAGTGGTATTCTGTATATACTTAGCTAATTGTTCTTTTTTAATTTTCTTAATCTCTAATAATTTGTTAGTTACTTTTTTATCATCTTTATATTTATTTAATTTATCTATTTTAGATAAATCTTTAATAAAATCATTTCCGATAAGTTCTTCTAAATATTCAGCAAGCTCAGGGTTTGCTTGACCTAACCATCTTCTATGTGCAATACCGTTTGTAACATTTCCAAATCTAGTAGGATACAACTCACAAAATGCTTTAAAAGTAGATTCAACTAATATTTCACTGTGTAGCTTAGATACTCCATTAACATGGTGACTTCCTACTATCGAAAGGTTAGCCATTCTAATTTGATTATCATAAATAATTGCTGTTTCTGCTAATGTATAATCTTTACCTTGATCTATTACCCATTGACAGAATCTCTTATTAATTTCCTCAATAATTGAGTAAATACGTGGTAATAAAGGTCTAAATAGATCTACTGACCATTTTTCTAATGCTTCAGCCATAATTGTGTGATTAGTGTATGCGAATGTTTTTGTTGTAATATCCCACGCTTTATCCCATGAATAACCATATTCGTCTAGTAATAAACGCATAAGTTCAGGTACACCCATAGCTGGATGTGTGTCATTTATATGAAGAGCAACATGATCTGATAAGTTTTCAAGTGTACCAAACTCATTATAATGATTTTTAAGAAGTTGTTGTAATGATGCACTAATAAAGAAGTATTGTTGCTTAATACGTAATTCTTTACCTTCATTTGTACTATCAGCTGGATACAATAATTTTGAAATTGATGAAGCAATTGCTTCCGCTTCAGAAGATTTTGAGTACTCACCACGTTCAAATAATTTCATATTAAAACCAGTTTTTGCTTTTGCTTCCCATAAACGAAGAGTGTTTACTGTGTCAGTTTTGTAGCCTGAAATTAGTAAATCATAAGGTTCAGCTTGAATAGAAGTATAATCTTTATGTTCAACTACAAATCCATTTTCTGTTAATTTTTCTTCTACTCTTCCATAAAACCTTACTTCTACCTCTTCATCATTACGATATACAAGTCCATATTTACCTAAATCTAACCAATAATCTGGAAATTCTTGTTGCCAACCATTATTAATTACTTGTTTGAAAATACCATATTCGTATAATATAGAAAATCCAGTCACTGGATAATCACTGCTAGTTAAAGCATCTAAATAACATGAAGCAAGACGACCTAAACCTCCATTCCCTAACCCTGGATCTGGCTCTATATCATAAATCTCATCTAAATTAAATTTATTTTTATCAAGATATTCTTTAACATCATTTTCTAATCCTAGATTAAATAAATTATTTCTTAATGTTCTACCAACAAGAAACTCCATTGACATATAGTAAGCTCTTTTTTGTTTTGTTTTTTTTAACTCTTGTTCATAAGAAAATTTCTTTTCTGATAGATCATCTCTTACTGTACTCATTAATGCTTCATAGACTTGACGTTTACTTGCATTTGAGATAGTTACCCCAAATTGTCTTTTAAGATACTTCTCTAGTTTTTCTACGAATTTTTTATTCTTCATTAAAATTCTCTCCTATAATTTTTTTATCGTTTATTGTACCACAATTATACTATTTCATTATACATATTTATATATTTTAGTGCAGATTTTTTCCAACTTACATCCTGTTTCATTGTGTTTTTCATTATCTTGTTCCAATTATGTCTTTCTTGATAATAGCAATATGTTGCTCTATAAACTGCATCTAACATATCATATGCATCAAAACTTTCAAATGTAAATCCTGTTCCATTCTTACCATCAAATGGTTCTACAGTATCACGTAATCCACCTACTCTATGAACGATAGGAACAGTAGCGTACCTCATTGAAATTAACTGAGATAAACCACATGGTTCTGTCTTAGACGGCATTAAGAACATATCACATGAACTATATACTTTCGACGACATTGCTGATGAGAACATTATTAAGCTACGAACTTTATCATGACGTCTATATTCTAATGCACGAAGTGCATCTTCATAATGACTATCTCCAGTTCCTAAAATTACTAACTGAGCACCTGTTTTTAATATTTCATCTGCAACATGTAAAACTAAATCAATTCCTTTTTGATGTGTTAAACGTGTAACCATACCAATCATCGGTATATTCTCATTAACTTCAAGGGCAAGTTCTTCTTGGAATTTTAATTTGTTTTCTACTTTGTCTTTTAAAGTACTTATACTGAAGTTTTTATATATATGCTCATCAGTTTCTGAATTGAATTTATCTATATCTAAACCATTAACAATACCATGTAGTTTTCCTTGTTCAATTTTTAGAATGCTATCTAATCCATAAGAGAAATATGGATCTAATATTTCATGTGCATAAGTTTCACTAACAGTACTTATTCTATTTGACAATTGGATTGCACCTTTTAGCAAGTTCAAATCACCATTATAAATAAGTGCATCAAAATATTTATTATCTAGTCCAAATAAATTACCCATTTCATATGGATTAAATCTACCTTGGAATTCTATATTATGAATAGAAATGACACTCTTAATATCTTTATAGAAATCTAATCCTCTTGATTTAAAATCATCAAGATAAATAATAGATAACGCTGTATGCCAGTCATTAGCATTTAAAACATCTGGTTTATAATCAATAAATGGTAATATTTCTAATGCTGCTTTTGAAAAGAATGCAAATCTTTCACCATCATCATCTTGTCCGTATACACTACTTCTATTAAAATAATGTTCATTATCAATAAAATAATATTTTACACCATTAACTTCTGTTTCAAATATACCACAATAAATATGTCTCCAACCTAAATCAATAAATATATGTTGTTTGTATTGAAGATTATATTTTTCTCTATCAATTGATGAGTATAATGGCAGTACAACCCTTGCTTCTACATTTTCATCTTGTAACGCCTTTGGTAGAGATCCAATAACATCACCTAATCCTCCAACTTTGACGAAAGGTGCTGCCTCTGCTGCTACGAATAATACTTTCATTTTAAATTCTCCTTATTCGTTATTTATATTTTACCTAAAAAATTTAGAGTTAGAGTAATTGAAATTACTACTTCTTTTATTATACTGTATTTTTACAATAAAATCGAAGATTTATAAGCTCCCTATTACTCTAACTCTAATTATTATTCTACTACTTTATTTTTTTCTATAATAACTTGACAATTTTCTGTCCCTTTTAATTCAACTTTTTCTGATACTACTGCTGCTTTGTCAGAAATAACATAATCTATATATGCAGCCTTTTTAATTACAGTATTGGGCATTATTATTGAATTTCTAACAACTGCACCTTCTTCAATTACAACATCCCTAAATAGTATACTATTTTCAACAATACCATTAATTTCACAGCCATCTCCCAGTATTGAATTTTTTACAATAGCATTTTCTCCATAAGTTGTTGGTACACTATCTTGAACCCTTGTAAGTACATCTGTTCCAGATAAGAATACTTCTTTTAGAATATCTGGATTTAATAAATCTTTATTAAAATTAAAGTATTCTTGTACACTATTTATAGTTCTATTATAATTTTTAATTTCATATGAGAAAACATTTAAACCATGTAAATTTTTAGAAATAAAATCTTTTAATATATCTTCCCACCCTAAAGAAATTCCTTTTTTTGCAACCTCTTTAAATAATTCTTTAGACATAATATAAATTTTAACTTGAGTTGCACATGTTTCATTATATCCATGTGGGTGGTACATTGAATCATAAACTTTTCCATTTTCATTAAAAATAATTTGTGATTCATGAGCTTGAGGTTTTCTGTAAGTATATGCTAATGTTACATCTGCATGTGTTTCTTTATGATATCTTAACATATCTTTAAAATCAACGTTCCCTACGATATTTCCATCTGCTAATATACAATATTCTTCTAATAAACCATCTGCATAAAGTAATACGTCTTCCAAAGCCTCAATCTTATTATGATTTACTCTGTTAGAAAGATGATTTGACATTGGTGTTATAAATTTTAATCCACTATTTTTTCTATTTAGATCCCAGTCTTTTCCCCAACTTAAGTGATCCATTAAAGATTTATAATGATGGTTTGTTACAACTGCAATATTAGATACCTCTGCTTTAACTAGTGACGATAACATAAAGTCAACCATTCTATATCTTGAGGCTACTGATAATGAAGCTAATGTTCTATTCCTCACTAATCCTTGTAAATCATCATTTCTATAATTATCTGCAAATAATACACAAAAAGCATTTACCATATTATTTTCCCTCCACTCTTATATTATTAGAAACAACCTCGTCTTTTCCGATAACTGTAATTTGTTCTTTCCCTATTGTAATTTCTTTATTACCAACTTCTATATTCTCTTTTATAACCGCGCCTTCCGCTATAATAGAGTTATACACTTTAGCACCTTTCTCAACTACAGCATTTTGCATTATTATACTTCCTACTACTTCAGCACCATCTTCTACTACAACTCCTGAAGAAATTACAGAATCTAATACTGTACCTGAAACAGTTGTTCCATCTGAAATCATTGAACGTTTAACATTGGCATTTTCACTTAAGTACTGCGGCATAATTCCAGTATGACGATAGTAAATTCTCCATAATTTATCATCAATATTAAAGCTTTCTTTTGTTTTTATTAAGTCCATATTTGCTTCCCATAGACTTTCAATAGTACCAACGTCTTTCCAATATCCATAGAATGGGAATGCATAAATATTTTTATTTTCATTTA
>CAUUEM010000079.1:0-6122 GCA_963544045.1 uncultured Gemella sp.
CATAATTTATTGAAATTGCAAGACCATCAATTTTCAATTCACAAATATATTCTATTTTTCTATTTGCTACTACTTTTTTTATACGATTATCAAAGTCCCTTAAATCTTCAGTAGAGAAAGTATTAGATAAACTTAGCATAGGGACTTTGTGTGTGACCTTCTCAAATTCTGACAACACAACATCTCCTACTCTTTGTGTAGGTGAATTTTCTTGAATTAACTCTGGATATTCGTTCTCTAGTTTTTCGAGTTGCTTATAAAGTGTATCATATTCAGTATCACTTATTTGAGGATTATCCTCAACGTAATAGTCATAAGAATACTTATTTAATAATTTTACTAGTTTATAAATCTCTTCTTTTATTTCTTTCATTTAAGTACTAGTCCTTTCTAGTCAAATTAGCATATTCTATAAGTAGTATCTTAATACCAACTTCATCAAATTCTACTTTTACACTATCAGTTTTTATATCTAATACTTTTCCTTCACCAAACTTCTTATGTAATACAATATCTCCAATACAATAGTTCATATTATTTGATAGTTTAGTTTTTTTAGTAATATTGATCTTTGGACTAAGATTACTTATAAATTTATTTGCTTGTTCAATATTTGAATCTTTATTATCTGATGAAGTTGAGCCAAAAGCTGATTCAAAATGAGTAAGTTCTTTTGGTACTTCATCAATAAATCGTGATTTCCTATTCATTTTTATTGAGCCAAATTGCATACGTCTGTTTGCAAAAGACATAAATAATCTTTCCTTAGCTCTTGTAATTGCAACATATGCTAATCGACGTTCTTCCTCCATTTTATTCCTTTCATCTTCACTACTATCTGCATCTCTTATAGAAGGGAATAAACTTTCTTCAAGTCCCATTATAAATACTACATTATATTCAAGTCCTTTAGCTGCATGTACAGTTGATAAAACTACAGCATCCTCAATATTTTCATCATCAGCATCAGAAGTCAGTGACATTTCTGATATAAAATCTATTAAGCTATCATTCATACTTGAAAACTGCTTCGCAGATGAAACCAACTCTGATATATTTTCAATTCTACTTTCTGCATAAGGATCCGATGATTCTTTAAGCATATTTTCATAACCTGAATCCTTATAAATTCCAATAATAAGTTCATCAATTGAATAATTTTCAGTATTAGAGTATTTTTTTATTAAGTTAGTTAATAAATGAACATTAGTAGTTATCTTTTTAGAAACTCCAATCATATCAATATTTTCTAGAGCTTCAAATAATGATAGTTCATATTCATTAGCATACTTATCTATTTTTTCCATCGAGGTTGCACCAATACCTCTTTTAGGAACATTAATTATTCTTCTTAAACTAAATTCATCATCTCTATTTACTATAACATTTAAATACGCTAATAAGTCACGTACTTCTTGACGTTGTAAGAATTTTAATGACCCTATAAGCTTATATGGTATACCGAACGATAAACATGAATTCTCCATTGAACGCGATAAAAAGTTAGCTCGATATAAAATTGCCATATCTCTAAATTTTGTGCCTTCTTTATTTAATTCTAATATTTTTCTAGCTATATCATCTGTCTCATCTTTATCATTTAAGGCACCATAAATAGATATTTTTCTATTACTTTTATTCTCAGACCACAATGCTTTTTCTTTTCGTTCAGTATTATTTTTTATCACTGCATTAGCGGCATCTAAAATAGTTGAATTAGAACGATAATTTTGATCTAAGAATATTAATTCAACATTATCATAATCTTTTTCAAAGTTTATAATATTATCGCTACAAGCTCCACGCCAGCTATAAATACTTTGATCATCATCACCAACTACACAAACATTTTTGTGTGCTGCTGATAACATTTTTATAAGTTTATATTGTATAACATTAGTGTCCTGATACTCATCAACATGAATATACTGGAATTTATTTTGATAAATACTTAGTACTTCAGGATGTTTTTCAAAAAGGACTATTGTTTTTAGCATTAAATCATCAAAATCTAATACACTATTTTTCTTTAAATAGTTTTGATAATGCCCATAAATTTCAGATACATTTTTCATAAAACCAAATCTAGACTGACTGCGCATATCGCTAACACTTGTCATATTATTTTTAGCTTTTGATATGATTTTTAATATGTTATTTGGTTGATATGAATCTTCTGATAGATTTAACTCTTTTAGTATATTTTTAATAATTGATTTTTGTTCACTTACATCTAATATTGTAAAATTTTTATTGTATCCAAGTAATTCTATATTTTGTCTTAAAATTCTTACACACATTGAATGGAAAGTATTAATCCAAATATACTTTGAGGTTTCTCCAACAAGACTATAAATTCTCTCTTTCATTTCTTTTGCTGCTTTATTGGTAAATGTAATTGCTAAGATATTACTTTCTAAAACATTTTTTTCAGAAATTAAGTATGCTATCCTATTTGTCAGAACACGAGTTTTTCCACTTCCAGCTCCTGCTATTACCATAACAGCACCCTCAGTTTTTAGTATAGCCTTTAATTGATTTTCATTCATATTTTGTACTAAATTCACTGTATTTCTCCTAGTTTTTATATAATTATATTCTATCACATTTTCAAAATAAAAACTCAGAATAGCTCTGAGTTCTTATCTTTAACCTTATTGTATTATAGAAATATCGCAATTGCAGAAATAAATCCACTAGCCAATATTGCAAATATCATTAACCATAATACTATTTTAAATAATCTTTTATTCATATATCTATTATTCTACCTCACCTAAATTTTCAATCCCTAAATCTAGTTCATCATCTTCAACATCTTCAGTTGAAGTTTCTTTATTACCTGTTTTATTCAATATTTCTGCCCTTACTAAATCATAAATTTCATTATATAACTCTTCATTTTCTTCAAATACTTTTTTTATATTTTCTCTACCTTGACCTAGTCTTTCTCCGTTGTATGAGAACCATGATCCAGATTTATTAATAATATCTAAGTCCACTGCAAAGTCAAGTGTTTCACCAATTTTTGATATACCTTCTCCAAACATAATATCAACTTCTGCAATTTTAAATGGAGGAGCAACTTTATTTTTAACTATCTTAATTTTTGTTCTATTTCCTAGTATTTCACTGTCAGCACCTTTTATTGCTTCTCCTTTACGAACATCGATTCTTACTGTTGAGTAGAATTTTAATGCACGTCCTCCAGTTGTAACTTCAGGGCTACCAAACATTACTCCAACTTTTTCACGTAGTTGATTTATAAATAAAGCAATTGTATTAGCTTTATTTATTTGTCCAGTTAATTTTCTTAATGCTTGTGACATAAGACGAGCTTGTAAACCAATATGATTTGCTCCCATGACACCATCAATTTCTGCTTTTGGTACTAATGCAGCTACTGAGTCGATAACTATAATATCAATTGCTCCTGATAAAATTAATTTTTCAGCAATATCTAACGCTTGCTCACCACTATCGGGTTGAGATAAGAAGAATTTACCTGGTGTGAAATCAACACCTAAAGCTTTAGCATATTCAATATCAAGTGCATTCTCTGCATCGATAAATGCTGCAATTCCTCCAGTTTTTTGTACTTCTGCAATAGCATGTAGAGCTATAGTTGTTTTCCCAGAAGATTCCGGTCCATAGACTTCCACTATTCTTCCTTTTGGATATCCACCTATTCCTAGTGCTGAGTCTATAGCTAGGGAACCAGAAGAAACTGCCTCTACTTTAATTGGATTTTCTGAAGAAATATCCATTATAGCACCTTTACCATATTCTTTTTCTATAGCTTTAATTGCTTCATTAATTGCAGCCTGACGTGCTTTTAAATCTTCTTTTTCTATATGTGTAACTTGTTTGTCTTTTGCTTTTTTAGCCATGATTTATCCTTTCTTCTATTCGCCAATAACTGTAGTTAAAGTCCCTATTCCTTCAACTGTTATTTTAATTTCATCTCCTTGTTTTAAAAACTTAGGAGGATTTTGTGCAGAACCGACTCCTGCTGGTGTTCCAGTAGCAATAATATCGCCTGCTTCTAATGGAACAATCTTACTAATTTCTGATAGTACATCATCTACTCTAAATAACATCTCAGAAGTCATTGCATTTTGTCTAATTTCTCCATTTACTTTTGTAACAATACTCATAGATTCAGGAGAACTTACTTCATCTTTAGTAACTAAATATGGACCAACAACTGCTGATTTTTCTAATGATTTTCCTAAGAAAAATTGTCCATGTTTGTACTGAAGATCAGTAGCTGTAATATCATTCATAATTGTATAACCAAAAATATAATCTAATACTAGTGGTTTAAGAATATTTTTACCTGGTTTAGCAATAACAACAGCTAGCTCCCCACCAAAATCTAAACTATCTGTTATTGATTTATGAGATGGAACTATTTCATTATTACCAGCTAGTGCTGTTGGTGATTTTGTAAAAATAAGTACATCTTTAGGAGTTTTTGCCAACTCATCTCCTAATTCATTAACATGTGCCTCATAATTATGTCCAACACAAAGTACATTTTTAGGTGTTCTTGTTATAGGTGAACGCCATATAATTTCATCAAATGAAACTTTATATTTATCAGCATTTCCACTTTCTTCTACAACTTTTAAAACTTTTCTAATTTTTTCAATAAAAGAAACTCCATATACTTCAATAGCTTCTCTTAATGTTTTAGGGATAACATTTTCATTATCAAAATCTTCTAATACTTTAATTAAATTCCATGCACTTTCTTCACGTTTTACTTTTACTCCATATAGCTCTTCATTGTTATAACTAAACGATAAAAATTTCATAGTTGCCTCCTCGACTTTTTTATAATCTTTTAAGTTATTATACCATACTTTTTATGATATTACTATAGATTATTGCAAAAAAATTAAGTTATCCGTATTATATTCACTTGATAATATGGATAACTTAATTTCTATAGTTCATTTTTTAATTTAATTATAGTATTTTTAGGAATTCCTAAAGCTATTAATTTTTCTTCTGGTGCATTTTTAATTTCTTCAATAGACGCGAATGATTTTAATAATATATTCTTTCTTACCTTACCAATACCTTCTATACTATCTAAGCTAGAATTAAACATATTTTTTGTTTTAGTCGCTCTATGATATGTTATTGCAAATCTATGTACTTCATCTTGTATTTGTTTTAAAAACAAATATTCAGTTGAGGTTTTTGGAAATTCTATTATCTCATAATCATCAGTTATAATATATTCCGTAATATGTTTATCATTTTTGGCTAATCCAATAATTTTAATATGATTTAACCCAAGTTTCTCGTGTACAATTTCTATAGCAGCATTTAGATGATTTTTACCACCATCTACTATGATTAATTCAGTATTTGTTTTCTTATTTTTATAATTCCTATAAAGAACTTCTTTCATAGTCTCTATATCATTAATACCAACAGTTTCTTTTATTTTAAATTTTCTATAATTATACGTATTTTTCTTACCATTTGTAAAATTAACTTTAACAGAAACAGCATCCACTCCCATAATATTAGAGTTATCAAATGCATCTATACTATTTATCGATTTAACTCCTAATTTCTCTGCAATGTTATTAAGTGTAACTTGCAATTTTCTAGATTTTAGTTCTTCTACTTCTAAATTATTATTTAAAAAGTAATTTGCATTTTCTACAACTGTATCTAGTATTTTTTTATGATTTCCACGCTTTGGAGAAATTACTTTTGAAGAAAAAATCTCATTTAATAAATCTATATCTAAACCATCAACATATATTTCTTTAGGTAATTTATTGAATGTATAATATTGAATTAGATATGAATATAGTATTTGTTCAGGAGTATCATATAAGTTAAAATACTCTACTTTCCTTTCAATAATATTCCCCATACGTGATAAGAAAATTTGAATACATATATATTCTTTATTATAGCTGAATCCTATATAGTCTCTATCTATGTTTTTACTATCGGCAATAACTTGTTTTTGAATAGAAATTTCTATAGATTTTATATAACTATGTATTTGTTGTGCCGCTTCAAATTCAAGATTCTGAATATGTTCTTTCATTTTTTTATTTAAATCTTCAAGAATTTCAGAAGTATCACCG
>CAUUEM010000080.1:0-6115 GCA_963544045.1 uncultured Gemella sp.
TCTTTTGATAAAAGCGGTACTTTACCAATTTCTTTAAGGTACATTCTTACAGGGTCATTAGTACGAATGCCTGCTGGTACGGATAGGTCTTCTAAGTCTAATTCTTCCTCTTCCTCTTCTACTTGGTCAGCATTTATTAGAATAATATCTTCACGATTTAACTCTTCGTAAAAATCGTCTACTGCTTCAGAAGAAACGTCTAATTTTGATAAAGCATCTAGTATTTCCTCTTGAGTAAGCTCACCTTGTTTTTTACCTTTTTCTATAAATTCTTTTTTTATAGTTTCAAAATCTTTTACCTTTTTATTAGCCATTCGTTTCTCCTTATTTCTTATATTTCTTTAATTGTTCTAATAGTTGTTTTTGGGCTTCTACGTCCATTTCTTGAATAGCAATCTTCAACATTTCTTTTAATTTTTGCAATGAAATCTCACGTTTTTTAAAATAATCTATATAATCTCTAATGACTTCTTTAGGTGGTTCATCTTCAATTAAAAAGTCCGTTTCATCTATATATGTTGCTAGTCTAACAACTTCTTCATCTTCTGTATTTTCTATACTGTGAATAAATCTATGAATTTTGAAATCTAAGTTATTATTATAATATATAATTAAATAATCTATTAGTCTTTCAAATACTTCTTGATCAAACTTACATTGTTCTAACTCTGTAAAATTATCAATAAATGCTGCACGGCTCACAAAAAAGTATTTAAATAACCTACATATTTTTTTGTCATAATTTGTAGTTTTAAATAAATTGAGTGGTTTTTCCGGTGCAGTCCACTCTTGAGTAGTTCTTAACTTACGAGTTGGGAACTTGTTTAATTCTCTAGTTAAAACTTGTCTATCTATATCAAACTCTTCTGAAAGATATGTAAGAAGTATATATTTTAGTGACTCATCACCGATAAATGCAATATTTTTTAATATCTCATTTTTAAATTTTATTTTTTGCTCGATATTTGATTTTGATTCATTGTTACAATAATCTATTTTAAATTTTATAAAATGATCTTTATTATTAGCTACGTAACTCTGTGTATCAAACTCACTATTTTTCAATGTTTTTTCAGTTAAAAATTCATCTAAGTCTTTAGCACCAGTAAACTTTAGCTTATATACATTATCTATTTTTTGGATAATTCTATTCCCAATATCTATTTGTGCTTCTGTTCCTGCTTTGTCATTATCAAGACTAAGTGTTACTTTATCAACTAGATTCAACACTTCAACTAATTTGTTATTATCAATATTTGTCCCCATTAAAGCAACTACATTTTTCACTCCATTTTGATGAGCTTTTATTACGTCCATATATCCTTCACAGAGAATAATTTCTCTCTCTTTTGCGATAAAAGCACGAGCATCAGAAAAGTTGTATAATACAGTTCTTTTTTCAAATATTTTAGTTTCGTGGGTGTTGTAGTATTTAGCTACTTGCTTATCCTGTGACATCGTTCTTCCCGAAAATGCTACAACTTGATTTTGATTGTTTTTAATTGAAAACATAATTCTATCTTTAAAAACATCGTAGTAATCATTATTATCGTTTTTTCCTAGTAGTCCCGCTTCAACCATTGCATCTAGATTTAAATTATTAGATTTAAAAAAGTTTAATGCAATATTATTATCTCTAGGTGCGTATCCAATATTAAAATGTTTAATTGTTTCTATTGACAGGCCTCTATCTATTAAATAGTTTAAAGCCCCTTGCGCTTCTTTTGTATTTAATAAAATATAATTATAATAGTCAGCTAATAATAAGTGACCATAATACATAGAATCTAGTTTATTGTTTAAATCATAACTTACTTCTTTATTATCATTTGACTCTAAGTTAAGTCCTAACCTTGTACCTAATTTAACAATAGCTTGATTGTATGTTATATTTTCTATTAATGATACAAATTGAAATATATTTCCACCCTTTCCGCATCCGAAACAGTGGGCAATCTTTTTGTCAGGAGATACAGTAAAAGATGGAGTTTTTTCATTATGAAAAGGACACAAACCTAAATAGTTTTGTCCACGTTTTTCCAGTTTTATATACTCACTAACTAAACTGACTATATCTATATTTTCAAAAATATAATCTATATCTTGTTTAGAAATTTTTGCCACTTTACTCCTCCTTTAAACCAAAAATTATTAACTACAAGATGGAAAAGCGATAAAATTTCCCTTTTATAATTATATCACAAGAAGTCTATTTTTTCTATAGTTATAACTAATTATTTTGTTGTTAAAAAAGTTAATTTTCTACCTTTTATTTTGACTATTTTCCTATACGTTGACTTTATCTCATAATAATTCTATAATATTCATATCTATAAAAAAGGAGTTTTTTTTGTGAAAGTAGTAATTGTTGGTGGAGGAAAGGTTGGAGAATTATTATGTGCCGATTTTTCTAACACATTTGAAGAAGTAACATTAATCGATACTAATGAACAAAGAGTAGAAAAACTCGTAGAAACTTATGATATAAATGGACTTTTAGGTAATGGAGCAAACTATGATAATCTTGTAGAAGCAAGTGCTGGAGAAGCTGATATGTTTATCTCTGTTACTACTAGCGATGAAATTAATATGATTTCTTGTATTGCTGCTAAGCAAATGGGTGCAAAACATACAGTAGCTCGTATAAGAAATCCAGAATATTCTAAAACGAAAGAATTCATTAAAAATTCACTTGGGATTGATTTAATGGTTAATCCAGAATTCGAAGCTGCTAAACAAATCGTCTATATGCTTAAGTACCCTACAGCTACAAAAGTAGAGAGTTTTTCTGCTAATAAATTTAATATTCTTGAGGTAATAATTCATAAAAACAGTGTATTAAAAGATGTTTCCTTGATCGATAGTAAAAAAATAATTAACTTCCCTTCTTTAGTTTGCCTAGTTGAAAGACATGGAGAAGTTTTCGTTCCACGTGGAGACTATATTTTTGAAGTCGGAGATAAAGTACATATAACAGCAGCTAACAAAGATTTAAAAAGATTTTATAAATTATTAGGAAACAAAGATAATCTTGAGAAAAAAATTACATCTTCATTAATTATTGGAGCAGGTAAAATCGCCCACTATCTTATCGAGTTCTTTATTAAAGCTAATATTTATACTAAAGTAATAGAAATAAACAAAGATAAGGCTATTGAACTTAGTGAGGCTTATCCAGAAATCGATGTTATTTGGGCAGATGGTAGTGATCGTGATACACTTATTGAAGAAGGCATTCAAACATTTGATAGTTGTATTTCTCTTACTGGTCTCGATGAAGAAAATATCATTATTAATCTATATGCCGATAAGCTTGGAATTAAAAAAACTGTAGCTAAAGTTAACCGTGCTTCACTTAAACAAATAGCAGAAGATATCGGGCAATATTCGTATATTACTCCAAAGGAAATTGTTGGTAATATCATAGCAAAATACAGTAAATCCTTACAATGTAGTAAGGATTCTGATATTGAAAACTTTTATCGTATCGCTAATAATCAAGCTGAGGTTATTGAATTTAAAGTTACACAAAATAATCTTAAGGTACTTGGCACTAAACTTAAAGATTTGAATATTCATTCAAATATGCTTATTGCTTTTATTGTTAGAAATAATAAACAAATATTCCCAAATGGAAATGATGAAATTAAACTAGGAGATAATGTAGTTATCGTCAGTTACAAGCAAAAAATTGAACATATTGATGATATTCTTAGGAGGTAACTATGAATTATAAAATGATTTTTTATGTCCTAGGTAAAATGTTAAAACTTTTATCTGGGTTACTTATATTACCTGCTATATGCTCACTAATCTATAATGAACCTAGACATATAACTATTTCATTTTTTGCAACAATAGTTATTTGTTTTCTTTCATATTGTATGCTTAATTTTTTTACAGATAGTGATAGTGATAGAGATTTTTATAAAAGAGAAGGTTTTGTTATAGTTACTTTAACATGGGTAGTCTTTTCACTACTTGGTGCACTTCCTTTTTATTTATCTGGAGAAATACCAAGCTATATCGATAGCTTATTTGAAACTGTTAGTGGATTTACTACAACAGGATCCACTATTCTTACTGATATAGAGTCTATGGAAAAAAGTTTATTATTTTGGAGAAGCTTTACACACTTTATTGGTGGTATGGGGGTTATTGTCTTTGCGGTTGCTATACTACCAAGATCACCGCATACTATCCACATAGCTAAGGCTGAAGTCCCCGGACCTTATTTTGGGAAAGTAGTATCATCAATTAAACAAACAGCTATTTATTTATATACTATTTATATAATATTAACTGTTATTCTTTTCATCTTACTTTTATTCGGTGGTATAGGTATTTTCGATAGTATTAATATTGCCTTCTCTACTGCTGGAACAGGTGGTTTTTCTGTGCGAAATTCAGGTATAGCCTACTATAATAATACTTATATTACCGTTGTAGTCGCAATATTCATGCTAATTTTTTCTATGAATCTTAGCTTGATATACTTCTTACTTTTTAAAAAGTATTTTAGAATTCTAAAGAGCGAAGAATTACGTTGGTTTATAGGAATGATTTCAACATTGTCTATTATTATGTTTCTTGATATTTATCGTTCATACGACACACCAAATCATAGTTTGTTGGATGTATTCTTTACAGTATCATCCGTTGTTTCTACAACAGGTTTTACTTATAACGATTTTAATATTTGGCCAGTATTTTCTAAAATGATAATCCTTATTTTAATGATTGTTGGTGGTTGTACAGGCGGTACCGCAGGTGGTATAAAAATACCAAGATTAATATTCTTTGTGAAAAATGCTAAACAATCAATAAGTAAGGCTCTTAATCCTAAAAAAATTGTAATGACAAAAATTGATGGCAAAGTGATTAAAGATACTACACCTTTATCTAATTACCTACTCTTATTTGGTTTTGTTTTTGTTATTATATTATTTTTGGTGACATTCCAAATTAATGATTTCGAAGATGCCATATCATTAACAGTTACTTCAATAAGTAACGCCGGCCCTGCATTTAACCACTTTGGTCCAATGAGTAACTTTTCTGCAGTACCAGATTTCACTAAGATTATTCTGTCGTTTTCTATGTTATTAGGAAGACTAGAATTGCTGCCATTGATTGTATTCTTCTCTGCTAAAACATGGAAAAAACGTAGAAAAGCTACTGCAAACTTTACTAAATAAATAACATAATAAAAGATGAGTTATACTTACTTGTATATCTCATCTTTTATTATAGTTACTATTTCTTCTATTTCTTCATTTATTAGCTTATCAAACTCTTCTTTTGTAATTAATTCATCTGAGTGTGCTTCTGAATAACCCATTATAACTGACAGCGAGTTTTTTACTTTATGAAGCATTATTTTTTTCTTTTGTTCATTTTTATCAAGTGTTGTGCTTTTTATATATATAAGGAAAATATTAACTGGTAATAAGATAAATAATGGTATAAGTGAAATTTTGTACCATAGTGAAAGAATTAAAAATATTATAATAAGTGCATTTACAATAAATAAACTAGTCATACTTTTCATGATATAAACTATAAACCTCTTTTTTATTTATTCCAAATTCTTTTGCTGTATTTTTTATTGCTTCAGATTTCTTTTCACCATTTTGCACTTTATTATAAATAATCTCTACTATGTCCTCTAGATTTATTTCTTTATTTTTTTCTACTTTGTTTGGTGAGATTATAACAACAAATTCACCTTTTTCTTTAATATCCTCACCTAATCTAGCTAATATATTTTCAGCTGATTGTGTTTCTATTTGCTCGAACATTTTTGTTATTTCGCGAGCTACAGAAATTTCACGTGTTGGCTCTATTTTTGCTATTTCTGTTACTAGATTTTTAATTCTATGCGGTGATTCATAAATAATACCAGTGGTTTTTTCTTTTAAAATACATTCTAGCTTTTGCTTTAAATCTTTTGATTTTCTCGGTAAAAATCCATAAAAAGTATAGTTATATGATTCTATACCACTTGAAACTAATGCTGTTAATCCTGCATTTGCACCTGGCAAGGCTGTTACTGATAAACCTTGTTCTTTTATCTTTCTTACTAGTGTGTATCCTGGATCTGAAATACATGGCA
>CAUUEM010000081.1:0-6040 GCA_963544045.1 uncultured Gemella sp.
TATCTAAAATAAAAAGTGTTATTAATACCAAAATTATTGATATTAAAAATGCCCTCATCTTTATCATTCTTTATTATTTCCTATTTTCTATATATGAAATTACCTTATTTGGTGTATCTATTTCTTCATATGTTACTTCTGTTGGAGCTATACTTAGACCAAATATTTCTTCTATTCTTACTAACATTTCAACGAACGCCAATGAATCCATTAAGCCTTCTTCTTTCATATTTATGTCTAAATCTTCTCTAACTACATCATCTTCACAGATTTCTTCTAACATATCTAATACTTGTTCTTTTACCATCTTCTTATTCTCCTTTAAATAAATTATTTATTTAATAAAGTCATTAATATTTTATATGGTTCTCCAGAAAAAATATATAAACCAAATATTACTAGGTTTATCGTTATAAACCAGCTACATACTTTATACCATACTTTATTTTTATTTTTCTTATAAAATTTACTCTTCTTCTGATAATATTCAAATCCCGCCATAAGTATACCGTGGTAAGCTCCATAGACAATATAGCTAATTGTTAAACCATGCCAAAATCCCATTAAAAGCATATTTACCATATAAGCATACATTGCAGTATTCAATCGTTTTTTAAACCTTTTCTTCTTTGTCGCCTCCATAAACACTCTAGAGAAAACAAAATCTCGTAACCATGTTGAAAGTGTGATATGCCATCTATTCCAAAAATCTTTTATATCAATACTTAAAAATGGTTTATTAAAGTTCATCGGCGTTTTTATACCAAGAATATTACTACTTCCTACCGCCATTAAACTGTATCCAGCAAAATCAAAGAATAAATATAATGTATATAAATACATATATTTTATCGAATAATCTAAAGAACCAAAATTAGAGAGAGTTACTAAATAGTGATAACTATAAGTTGATAATACAACCTTATATAACAATCCTAACACTACCCTATATACTCCTACTCCAGCAAGCTCTAAATATTCATCTCTCGGCATTCGCTCTTTAATATCTACCATAAATCTACGACTTCTATCTATTGGACCAGAACTAACTGTCGGAAAAAATAATAGAAACTGTATGTAATCTATTATACTGATTCTCTCTTTAATTAATCCATCAGATATTTCTATCATAATTTGTATTGTTTTAAAAGACATATATGATATTCCAATAAACGCAAGTAAATGCCAATGAGTTAACGCAAATACTTTATTTATTATTAATGGAACTACAGATAAGAACACCAAAATCTTCAAGTGTTTTGCATCTCGAGTTCTCTGAGCTATTAAAACTAAGATATATTGATAAATAATAAACCCTATTAAATAGCTTAACATCAATGTTTTTTTACCATAAATTACTATAGCAAAAACAAGAGACAGAGCTAGTATATAATATTCAGTTTTTTTACCTAGATAGTTTATTATAAAACCAACTACTAAGGCTAGAATTAAGAAAAAGAAAAATTCATTACCTTCAAAGTAACTCATACTACACTAACTCCTTTAACTTTTTCTTATCAATTTTACCATTATTATTAAGTGGCATCTCTTTTAAAAATACAATTTTCTTAGGTACCATATATTCTGGAACTAGTTTTTTTAATTGTTTTTTTATTTCTTTCGTCACTTCAAAACGTTTCTCAATTTTATCATTGTAAACAATAAAAGTTGTTAATGATTTTACTTTACCATTATCATAATTAGGTAGAGTTGCTGCCTGACGAATCTTTTTATTTTTTAATAGATTATTATCTATGTCCTCCAGCTCTATTCTATGCCCATGTAATTTAACCTGAAAGTCTATTCTACCATCACAAAATAACATATCATCCTTAAAGTAACCTAAATCTCCTGTTAAATAGCTTCTTACTTCTTTTCCATCTAATACGTCTAGACCAAATTTCTCTTTAGACAGCTGCTCGTTTTTAAAGTATCCTTTGGCTACAGTATTTCCAATTATAGCTATCTCACCTTTGCCTTCACTATCCACATTTTTTAATTCTACTTTTGAGCCCCATTTAACCTTACCTATCGGTAGATTTTCATAATAGTTTTGGACTATATCTTTAGTAACTTCTAACCAAGTAACCATTACTGTTGATTCTGTAGGACCGTATGTATTAATTACCTGTGCACCCGGGAAATTCTTGTGAATCTTTTCTACTGTTTGAGCAAATAGTTTTTCTCCGCAGAAAACAAATTGTTTTACCCTTGGCATTAGTGCTTGATTAAAACTTTTATCTATAAAGCACATCTCGATAAATGACGGTGTTGAAATCCATATCGTCGCATTTGATTTTTTTAATTCTTCAAACATAACTTTAAAATCTTCTTGGTGTTTTTTATCGATTTGTACCAAAGAAGCACCTAAGTATAAACTTGGCCATAAAGACATCACCGAAAGATCAAAAGAAAATGGTGGATGCCCAAGAAATACTAACTCATCATTTTCATTATAATAACCTGTATACCAGTGTAAAAAGTTGTTCAAATTATTATATGTAATACAAACACCTTTTGGTTTACCTGTACTTCCAGATGTAAATATTATATAAAAAATATCTTCTCCTTTTACATAATATTCCTTAGAGATTCTTTTTTCAGTGTTATTTATTATTTCTTTCGCCAATTCTACATTTATCAATTCTTTAGATAGTTCTATATCTTCAGTAACTAATACTAATTCTGAATCAACTGTACGGACTATCTCATCCACTCTCTCTTGAGGAGTATTTATATCAACTGGACAAAAGGCTCTTCCAGATTTAACACAAGCTAGAAAGAAAACTAGCATAAATGGATGTTTATGACCATATACCACTATCGGATTTTTGTTGTTCCCTAATTTTTTTTCTAAATAAACAGCTAGTTTATCAGAGTACTCGATTAGAGTTCTATATGTTAAATTTTCATTTTTGTATATATTATTAATATAAACTTCTTTTAAACTATCTTTATATTGATCTAGTTTTTCAAAAAAAATTAAGCTCACAAATCCTCTCCTTAAATTTTTTTATAACTAATATTATACCACTGATAGTTAAAAATTACATTGTATTTTTTCATCATATTATTATTTTTTTGTTAATATGAGAAATTATATATATAAATAATAAACTTGTTTCTCATATTTTATATAAAATTTTTCCTGTCTAATAAACAAATAAGAAGGTAGCTCAATTAAGCCACCTTCTTATTTGTTTTCTTCCCAATTAAAAATGGAAAACTATTATTAATAATTTTTGCCATAACTTCACAAAAGCATATCGCTAATACCAACTCTACACAAGCTATAATATAATTATTTACAAATATACCTGTATATCTAGTTACTAACTGCTCCATAATTATATCTAATATATACAGAACTATCGGGGAATGGTATGCATAATATATTAATGTATTTCTACCTATCTTTTCAAATATAGATATCGATGGGAGGTTTTTAAATAATATTATACTTGCCCAAATTCCACAAAATGCCGCTATAAAGTATAATGGTATTGAGTTTGTTTGTTGATAAAATAAATCTACTCTCTTATTATATATACCAGCAGCTAAACTTAATGCAGCTACAGGTATAAAATATAATAGACTAAACCATTTGCTAATTACATCCATATTCACCCTAACAATATAACCTGTTAAAATAAACATAGCCGCAAAAGGTACTAAATCGAAACTCCACACTAACCAGTATTCATTTATATACATCTCTTTTCCTAGTAATCCTAGTACAATCAACAATACATATGATAACATTAAACCATAATTATTTCTTTTATATTTTATAATTACATAACACACTAACTCCGCTAAAAATAAAGCATATAAGAACCAAAGTTGAAAATATACATGTAATCTATCAGCTATAACTAATGCTTTAATAAAATGAACAATATCCATCTTCAAAATATTTTGTGGTTCAAATACTATTGATTGTATCAAAAATATCGAAATATTCATTAAAAAACATGGAATTATAATAGTTTGTATCTTCTTCTTTGTAAATTCAAAAAACGAATTATATTTACTAATATTTAGCGTCATACCCGATAAAAAGAAAAATAACGGTATATGAAATATATATAACAATAATTTAACTTGACTTGGAGTATAAGACATATGACCTAAAATTACTAATATTATACAGACTGCTTTTAGCATATCTATATACTTTATTCTTGTATTACTCACTTACGTCACTCCTTAACACATAAACATTAACTTCTTCGTCTACCTTCTCTTGGAACATAAAATTAACATCTTTATTATAATGTTCTTTAAACAATGTTTTCACTTTCTCCATTAACCCTGATTTTTCAGGAAGTACAAATTTTATATTATCTGAATCTAGTGCACTAGACAATAGGTTATTACTGTCACTTACATTAAGATCATCTAATTTTTCTTTGTATTGAGGAGTAAAAGTTTGCCAATTTCCTAAAGTTAGCATATTTTTAGTGAGTTTATCTTTTTCTACAAAAACTTTACTAACATTTGGCTGACTATTAATAATATTACCATAGCCTGCAAAAATATATAAGTTTTTCTCATTATTTTTTAGTAGTTCATTATAAACTTTATTATGAGGGAAACTCTGATGAACAAACCAATATAAATTATCCGTTCCATATTGAATAGTATTATTCAACATAAATAGGCTTAATATGCTGAAAATTATATTTTCAGTACCCCTTAACAAACTATAATTTCTCTTTTCAAAAATATCCTGTAAATATATAATAAAACTAAAAATAAATATTATTATTAACGGGATATAAACTCTTTCTACCATTCTTTGTCTTATTGATAATAATATAATTAGAGCTATCGGCATTACTAACGATAAATGCCCAAATATTTTCTTCGGTCTATATAGCAGAGGTATTAATACTATAAAATAAATAAATACTTTTAATAACTCATTTGAAAAAATTTGAATAATATTATTTTTTATTGATAAATCATATTTTTTTGAATTATCTCTTATCTCATCTAACTTATCTAGCATGTTGTTACTAAAAACATTTTTCTCAGCAAATATCCATGAATTATAACTCTCTAAATCATTTTTACTAATATTTTTACTTGCCAGTTTATCTCTATGTTCATTATAGTTTATCGCCGGATAATCTCTTATTAACGTACTCTTATTATTCCATGTAATATAATTTTCAACTTCACTATTAGTCTTGACAAAAATAAAGTTTGTCACTATTACCAATGCAGCAACAATAGATAAATATGCTGTTTTTTCCTTTTTCTTGTTTACAATTAACTCATAAAGAATTATACCTAAAAGTAGTAAAATAACACTCGCTATAACTTGAACACGTAGAGAAAATCCTACAAAAATAATTATACTAGATAAAATAGTTTTTTCTTCTTTATATAATAGTAGTACTCCTGATGTCGCTAATAAATATGCAACTACCGAATAGGTAAAGTATTTTAGTAGTGTAAATTCAATTATTAGTATAATCACAATAAAAAGAAGCTTACATTTCCTTTTTCTTAATAAAAATATAAATACTGAAAAACTAATACTATATGATCCAACTAAAAAAATAAAATAAATATTAATCATCGGAAGAATATTTTGAATAAGTACAAGCGTTTTGGTTAATACTATACCTATATATGGTAATAACATAGTTTCGCCATTTATTATCGAATAATTTATTGTAACATCATCAACAGCATGATAAATATACCCATACTGCATCCTAAATATCCATACTACTAAAAGAGGCAATATCAACGCCCCAAATAAGTATATCGATTTTTTTATCATCTATGTTTATTATCTCCTAATTTACAACTTTGCTTTATAAAAAATATCCTAGTTAAAACGATAACATAGGACTCCTTACTAAATAGTACTATAAAACCAAATAAAATTCAATTAATTTTTGGATTTTATATTGCGATTAATTTTCTCAAAAAAATGTTATAATAATATTAACGACACTTTTAAATTTTGAGGTAAAATATGAAAAAATATATAATGGCAATAGATCAAGGAACTACTAGTTCA
>CAUUEM010000082.1:0-6025 GCA_963544045.1 uncultured Gemella sp.
TAATCTATTCAAGTCTCGGTTGCATCTTATTATAAATCGATAACATCTAAAAGTATTAGCTTTTGGATTTTTTTTTGTGTAGAAGTAAAGCGTGGGATAAAATTATGAAGGAGGAAGTTATGTATCAAGGTAATAATATAAAAGAACGTAGTAAAATTTTTATTAAATTGCTGTTACCAGTATTAATATATCAAGTAATATCATATTCATCAGGTATGATAGGAACATTTATGGCTGGTCATTATAGCCCAACAGACCTTGCGGGTGTGAGTATGGGTGTTAATATTTGGAATCCTGTAATGTATACATTAAATGCAATAGTTCTTGCAATAGTTCCAATAGTTTCACATTTAATTGGAAAGAAAAGAGAAGAAGAAATACCGGTAATGGTTAGACAATTTATATATATAGCAGTATTTATCAGCATTATTTTAGTAATAGCACTTAATACATTAGCTACTCCTATTGTAGATAGTTTAGGGATGGATGCAAAAATAGCGTCTATAACTAAAAATTATTTATATTATGAAAGTTTTGGAGTATTATCTATATTTTTATATGTAGTATTGCGTTCATTTATGGATAGTTTAGGATTAACAAGATTGTCAATGATTATGATGATAGTTTCTGTACCGGTAAATGTTACTTTAGCCTACGGATTTATTTTTGGTAAGTTTGGTATGCCAGAATTAGGTGGTGCAGGTAATGCGGTAGCTGTCTCATTAACTTATACTGTATTATTTTTTATAGCTCTATTCTTAACTTCGAAACATCCAAAAATTAATAAATATCAAATATTTAAAAAAGAAGGGATTAGGTTTAAATATTGGGGTGAAATCTTCAAATTAGGTATTCCTATTGCGATAGCTACAGCATTAGAAACAGTAGTTTTTTCTACTTTATCTCTTATGGTATCACGTTTTGATACTACAATTATAGCATCGCATCAAGCAGCACTAAACTTTTCAGGTTTCTTATATAGCTTACCAGTCAGTGTAGCGAATACCGCAACAATAATTGTAGCATATCATGTAGGTGCTAAAAATTATAAACTTGCGAAAAATTATACTGCTTTAAGTGTGGCCCTAGGAGTTATTTCATCAGGAATTGCGGGAGCAATAGTACTCCTTTTTGATGCCCAAATCCCATACTTATACAGTACTGATAGCGGAGTAATAGATTTAACAGCTCATTTATTAATATTTGCTATAGGATTTGCACTGTGTGATTCATTTGCATCTGCCTTAGCAGGGGTATTACGTGGTTATAAAAAGGTAGTTCCAATATGTATAGCAATGTTTGTTGGATATTATATTGTAGGAATACCAGTAGCGTATTACTTAGTATTTACTAAAGGTGTAGGTATTGATGGATTATGGATAGGATGGATAATAGGACTTGCCATATATGCATTAGGAGTTTTAGGATATTATTTAAATCTTAGCAGAGGTATAAGTAAAAAACTTAATTCAACTAAATAAATAAAAAGGTTTTGTAATAATATTATTATTATAAAACCTTTTTTATTGTATTCCTTGACTATATTTTTTAAAAACTATATAATATGATTATCAAAACTAGATTATAAGGAGAAAAGAATTTGAAAAAAGTTTATCCGAAATGGTCCGAGTTACCTAGTATTGATTTATATCTAGACCAAGTTTTACTGTATGTAAATCAGTTAGATAGTTCATCAATTGTTGATGATGAAAAAGGATTAACAGCTGCAATGATAAATAATTATGTGAAAAATGGTCATTTAGATAAACCAATAAAGAAAAAATATAATCGTAGACAATTAGCAAGGCTAATAGTTATTACATGCTTGAAAAATGTATTTGCTATTCAAGAAATTAGTAAAACTATTAGCAGCTTAACAAAAGATGGTGATTCAGAAACGATGTATGATAACTTCGTTATGTGTATGAATGAAGAAAAAAGAGAAGGATTACCAGAAGTAATAGTTTCAGCTTGTGATACTGTCAGATTATATAAAAAGACTCATGATTTAGTAGAAAAATTATAATAAGATAATACCCGGAGGTAAATTATGGCGTGGAAGATAGTTGTAGACACTGCCTGTGATTTTAGAGAAATACCAAATAAAGCAGATAATGTTGTCTACGAAAGAGTACCATTTACGCTTCAAATAGAAGATAAAGTATATATTGATACATTGGATATGGACATAGATGAGATGATGAGAGAGATGTATGCTAGTCCAGAACCAGCAAGATCAGCTTGTCCTAGTCCAGATGCATTTTTATCAGCGTATAGAGGAGCAGAAAATGTAATAGTTTTAACTTTAACTGGAGGAATGTCAGGAAGTTATACTAGTGCGATTGTTGCTCAAAAAATGTTAAAAGAAGAAGATGAAAGTGTCAATGTTCATGTAGTTAACACTCTTTCAGCAGGAGGACACAATGATTTATTCCTTCTTAAGATAAATGAATTAATAAAAGAAGGATTATCTTTTGATCAAGTAGTAGCAAGAATGAATGAATACCAAAAAAATACAAAGCTTATTTTCGCCTTAGAAAAAGTAGATAATCTAGTGAAAAATGGACGTTTATCAAAACTTGCTGCAGCTGTTGTAGGATTATTAAATATGCGTATGGTAGGAGAAGGTAGTAAAGAAGGAACAATGCATCTATTACATAAAGTTCGTGGGGAGAAAAAAGCTGTTGCCGCTGTAGTCGATGAAATGATTAAAGCAGGATACAAAGGTGGAAGAGCAGTTATTACACACAGAAATAATGAGAATATTTGCAAAAAAATAGAAGAGAAATTATCTGAGAAATTCTCTAATATAGAGTTTATCTCAGTACCAACTTCTGGAATCTGTAGTTTTTACGGAGAAGAAGGCGGAATGCTTTTAGGATATGAAATATAATAAATAACCGAGATAGCTAAGCTATCTCGGTATTTTTGTTATTTAGTATAAACTGAAACTCGTTCTTTAATATTAGAGTTTGCTTCGATAATGTCTAATAATGCACTAGCATAATCTGCATAACTAACATAACTAACGCCTTCTTCGTTAGTAGTGAAGATTTCACCAGCAATACCATAGTTATTAGTTTTAGGGCCATCCTCAACAAAGTCTGCTGTTGGACTAACAAATGTCCAATTAATATTTTCTTTTGTACGAAGTAGATCAAGTTCATCTGCTTGAGCTTTTGCTAAAGGTAAAAATATCTCAGGGAATTCTGGTAACTCAAATAATTTAGTTGTTTTTGATTTGTCTAAGAATAAGCTTCCTGCACCACCGACTATTAGTAAGTGAGTGTTTGTTCCATCCAAAATTTTTGAGAAATGCTCGACTGTTTTAGAATGTAAAGATAATGTATCTGGATTAAATGTACCAAATGCACTTACTACTACGTCAAAATCTGCTAAATCTACTTTAGATAGCTCAAATAAATCTTTGTTAATTACTTTAGATGCTTCTGATTTATTTTCTGAACGTACAACTGCAGTTACATCATGATTTCTTTCAATCGCTTCCTTAACTATTAATTTACCTGCTTTTCCATTTGCTCCAATTACTGCTATTTTCATTTTTAATTCCTCCAAAATTGTTTGTTGTTATACTAATATAATAGCATGTATAAAAAATAAAAAAAGTATGCACTTTTTTGTATTATAGTTACTTTAAAGAAACATTTGTGTCACATTGCGGAATTTTCAAAGTGAAAAAATAAAAGAAATGTATAACTTAAAAATAAGATACATTTCTTTAACGTCTAATATTTAACTATCTCTGTTTAGTACTTTTTTTGTTTTTACGAAGCTGGGCTACAACAAAACCAACGCCTTGTCCACATAAACTAAAAAATATATAGCCTAAGCCATAAATAAGAATATCGAAGTTTAATATGATTAAACAAGATAAAAGATAGAAGGCCCCTACGAGAATAGAAAATAAGTAGCTAAAATCCTGTTTATTATATGCATATAGAAAAGATATAATGAAATTGATTACTGGATACAAGAAAACGAGTAATAAAATTATCATTCCTGATCTATTAGATATAAAATAAGAACACAGAGGAAGTATTATAAATAAAAAGAAAGAAAAAATTAAGTAAGGTACTTTTTCTAAAAATTTCTTCATTATTTTGCCTCCTAATATAGTGTTATTCTATCATATATTTATTTAAAAAACAAATTGTGTGCCACTTTAAAAGTAACATACTAAATTTGCAAAAATTGATAAAAATAAAGATAGTTAAAGTTATTAATAAATAATTAATTATTAGTTTATTGGAATTACATAAGTTAGTTATTTGACTGGTAAAACTTTGTAGGATGAAGGGATAGTAGAAAAATCGGCGGTATAACTATGCTATTTGGAGATGAAATTAATTAAGATAAAAACTCTTTGAAAGAAGGTCTTGGAAAAATAACTGGAGATGAAAAAACAGAAAAAGAAGGAACTGCAGAAAAAGTAGTTTCTAAAGTTAAAGAAGTAGCTAAAGATGCTGTAGAAGGTGCAGTTGATGGTGTTAAAAAAGCTATCAAAAAAGATGAAGAATAATTTTAATAAATAATTGATTTTCCTTTCACTAAAATAAACTCTATCAATCCTTTAACAAGTAAAGCTGTTATAAAGATTATAGGGCTTTTTTATTATTTTGTATTAATTTACAATAAGAATAAGTTCGTAAAATACGTAAATTTCTAATGTGTGGGTCAAGTGTGGGTTAAACGGCAAAACAAAAAGCCTTAAACGTTGATACTTTAAGGCTTTTCTAACTTTATTATTTAGTTTCTCTGTGTAAAGTCACTTTTTTTAATCTTGGACAGTATTTTTTAAGTTCAATACGGTCTGGATTATTTCTTTTGTTCTTTTTAGTAATGTAGTTTCTATCACCACATTCAGTACAAGCTAATGTTACATTTACGCGCATTAATATAACCTCCTATAAAATTTAATCTTAACAACTTTTTCATACAACAAAATATATTATACCACTAGTCAATAGATATTTCCAGTGAAAAGTTAAAGTTTTTTAACTTTTTTAATAGGAATTTATATTGATTTATTTTGGAAACAGTAACAATATTATTATATTAAAATCTAGCAAAAAAATAAAGAGGAATAACTTTTTTGAGTTATTCCTCTTTATATATAAATAAAAGATTATTCTCCGAAAACTTTATAATAGTCTTGTTTGAATTTTTCAATACCAATATCAGTAAGTGGATGTTTAATCATTTGTTTAATAACGCTATACGGAACTGTAGCTATATCGCATCCCATTTTAGCACATTCAACAACATGAATTGGATTTCTAACACTAGCTGCAATGATTTCTGTATCAAAATCATTGTTAGCAAAAATTTCCACGATTTCTTCAATAAGGATTAATCCGTTATGAGAAATATCATCTAGTCTACCTAAGAATGGAGATACATAAGTAGCTCCTGCACGAGCAGCTAGTAAAGCTTGGTTAGGGCTGAAAATTAATGTAACATTTGTTTTTATTCCTTCTTTTTTAAGGACTTTAACAGCACGTAATCCATCTTCTGTCATAGGGATTTTTACAACCATATTAGGGTGGATTTTAGCAATTTCACGAGCTTCAGTAACCATATCTTCCCAATTAGTAGTTGTAGCTTTAACCTCTCCACTAATAGGTCCATCAACTATTTCTGTGATTTCTTTAATTACCTCTTTAAAGTCTCTCCCTTCTTTTGCGATTAGTGAAGGATTTGTAGTAACCCCACAAATAACTCCTAAATCATTAGCAAGGCGAATGTCATCAACATTTGCTGTATCTATAAAAAATTTCATTTTTTAACTCCTTTCATTTCTCTCTATAATAGATAATAGCATATAATGAAAACAATTTCAATTATGTATATATTAATGATAATTAGTTTAAATAATGCTTCTTTTAAAGAAGTGATTTTGGAGTGATTTTCAAAATATTATTAGGGTGAAAAAATAATTAATTTTAATTAAAAATTTTTATCAAATATTGTACTAAAAAGGTAAAATTAGAATAAAATCTTTAAT
>CAUUEM010000083.1:0-6024 GCA_963544045.1 uncultured Gemella sp.
TTTCTGCAGAGATGAAAGCCTATCAGCCCATTCCCATCATCGCAGAGTTCATAAATGAAGATGGCTTCGATAATCTCCGTGAGACTATCGAAGCCAATTATCATAAGGTAAAGCAAGAAATACTCTCGCTGGTGGATTCTGAAATTGAACGAATTAAGAATGAGCCATTACTATCTCATTTAATTAAAGACTAATGTTTAATAAAGATAGAAAGAAATTATATTACAGCATAAAAGGGTATTTCTAATACGTGTTCTCTTTCAATAGCATATGTAATGCATCTGTTTTTTGCAGAGAACTGTCTTGTACAAAGAATCTCGAAATGGATAATACATCATCAAAATCATAAAACATATTATAAGTTACAGCTATTAAATAATCAGCTTCCACAAAAACAAGGCACATAACAGGAGATTCTGATATAATATCAACAATAGCATATCCATGTTTCTTAAGTTCTTTCATTTTTGAGGTTATGGGGGGGAGTTCTTTATATTAGGCAGAATATTGATTTCTATAGAGTAATGTTGTATATTCTTCTTTGATTTATTTTGGGCTTTAATGTGATAATGTTTACAACAATATCTGATTTTATCCAACTCTGCCTGTTTGTTTTCGTTATTATAAAAAGCGTTAAATATAGGAGAGATTATATACTTGTGAGACGAAATAAATAAAGTAGTATCTGTGAAATGAGTATCCGCACAGATGATATTATTATCCCAACAATAATCAAATTTTTCAATTATTTTATATGAAAACCTATTAGTGCTACTATCGCTACATGCTGTAACTGCATGACAATATGTACATATACAAAATATAGTACATATTATATATTTTACGTTACACATAAATCTACCTCCTTTTTATACTAACTTCTTTATAGAAATTCTCTCTAATATTAGGTGGAGTTGCATATTCAATTTCTATGTAAAGTTTTTTATCTGAAACTAATTCAGAAATTGCACTATCCGCATCGGCTTGCGTTGATCCCGATAATTCTTTGATTTGATTTTTAAACTCACTAAAACTTCCTATTATTTCAACACATCCTGCTGCCCCCCAACCAAAAGAAGTGAGTTCTTCTGGACCAGCATGGATATAAAAGGTGCTTTTTAAAACTATTGCACCATGATGTTCAGAATATATATTATGTACTTCATAGTCTTTTTTGTATTCTGGTGCAGGCTGTCTGTTGAGTTTATGCAGTCCACTATTAACCCATCCGATTGTTTTGTAAGTACTAAATTTAGGCGGGTTATAATAGGGCATAAAACGTAATGCTTTCCATTTATATTCTATGCTTTGACCATTATCATCAGTTCCCTTGATATAGACATAATATACAGGAACTCCATAGAGTTCTATTTTACCATTCTTATCCATATCACTGCATGGATAAGATTTTGCATAATAGGTGTCTCCAGTTTTCGTACCAGAAATAATTATATCTACATCGCGGAGTTTCATATAAGTAAAGATATCTATAACAAGGTATGTAATTTCAAAATTTCCATTTTATTCCTGCTTATACTCACTCTCCCAAACGGTATCCCTTAGTTTCCTTGCATCAAAAAATACAATGGAGCATTAAGGCTGCTTGGATTCTCTCCCTCCCACAATGTTAGTCCCTCAAAAAAATGATTATCTTCATGCTTTAATTTGTCAACAACGAAATTGTGTATTCCAAATAAAAGTTCTGCATTTGTAAATGCAGAGGTCGTCGATACTAAGTTAAAATCTTCCTCTACTTCCTCATCTTCTTCATCAATCCAATATGAATACTGAATAGTTACCTCTTTGCATTGAATTGCGGTAGCATAAGGATTCCAGCGTCCTGTTGTCCCAAGCTTTTCATTGTAGTCGTTTACAGCTTCGATAAATTGCTTTTGGCTCCGGTATTGCATTCCTACAAAACTCCAGGCCACGTCATGCATAATTTCTTCAGGATAATTCATTGTTTTCTATTTTTTGTTTGTATAAAATCTCGCTAAATCAAAACCGTGTTTCAAGGCTAATTCATAATAACTTTGATTAGGGTCTTCGCCAATGATTCCATAAACTTCTTTTCTGTATTCAGGATAAAATCTGAAATCACGAGGAATAAACTTCCATGTGTCAGGATAATTTGTCCTTTGCATTTCTGACTTTCTGTTTTGCATATAAAGAAGGCTATCAGCAACAGAATATATATCCCTAAAACCTCCATTAAAACGATCTTTCCATTCATGTATCTTTTCTTTTGGTATACTGCCTAATGCAAGTTCCCCCTTTGATAGCCAAAAAGAAGAATTTAATCCTCCTGTATGTTCAGGAAAATCTATTTGTCTGTAATCCACAGGAATATTAGAAATTATTGTTTCTTTTGCAAAATGTTTTCTTGGGATAAAAACACCTTTGAAAAATATCGTATCATCTTTTAACTCTTCTTCGGTTGATATTTGAGAGTAAATATTGACTAAATAACACGATGCGTAAAAATAAAAATAATTATAAGGATTTATTTCTTTTTTCCCTTTTACTATAAATTGCGAATCAAACAGCACGTGTACCCACATATACATGTCATTTAGCAATTTAACTCTTACTAAGTCTCCAATTTTTATTTTTGCCATAATATATTATTATTTACATGGACTATGTTTAACATAGTTATTTTGGTTCCTTTCTTCAAATGTTAATCGTGCCATATATTACCTTGTCATTATTTAGAGTTTAAAATAAATCAATATTCATCATTGCATCATCAGGAATGTCTGCAATAGTTTTAGGTGGTATTCCATAGCTTTGTTTTATTTGATTCTCTATTGATGCAGCCCTACTGTCGTTCCCTGAAAATGGTTGACTTATTTTTTGCTGAAACTGATTTCGGTTGACATCGTTTTCGTCGTCATACTAGAATGAGTTGTCTTGACTTTTCAAAGATACTGATTTTAGTTGACTCTGGCAATGTGGGGTAGTTTGCTCAAAACCGTAAAAAGATAACTCTTTTTTTAGACTACGTGTGAAGTGGAGCATAACAGTTCTTTAGAACAAAATTATCTTATTCTTCTAAATCTATGATTTTTCCTACAGCCTGTCCGATAATGTCGATATAGGTCTTGGCATCTACAACTTGTAAGTTCTTATTAGAAACTTTCCCTCCTAAGACCAATGCTGGAACATAACCGTAGCATTGACCATATTGTAATTTTGGAAGTTTTCCTTTAATATCTAAGTAGGGTTTAGAAGCAAAATAGTCCTTATGAGCAATGAAAAAGTCATCAAAAAAAATATCAATGGCTCCTCTAAAAGAGTCTAATGCACGGCTTATGCATTTTCTAACGTTTATAATTTTCACTCTATTTCCTTCGTTAGGTGCAATCGTCCAGTTTTTATTTCCTTCCCAAATTAATAAATCACCCATTGCTGTAATTGCAAATACTATAGAAGGCTCTAATAGTTTGTCGATATACTTAAAAACAAAATCATAATCGTCTGGGTTTACTAATTGTATAAAGCCATTCTCATAAATGCCATACCCCATAGTATTCCAAATGTTCAACAACTCATCTGGAAGTTTCCCTTTATATTTATTGATGGCTTCGATAGAAACATCACTATATTTAACATAGTTATTTTGGTTCCTTTCTTCAAATGTCAATCGTGCCATATATTACCTTGTCATTATTTAGAGTTTAAAATAAATCAATATTCATCATTGCATCATCAGGAATGTCTGCAATAGTTTTAGGTGGTATTCCATAGCTTTGTTTTATTTGATTCTCTATTGATGCAGCCCTACCTTTACTCCATTGGGAACCGATGGAAGAGTTTACCTTACTATCTCCCATGCCTGCAATCTGATCAAACTTTCCTCCTGCAACACCATCTGGATTATGCAAAGCAGCTTGGCCTTTCATTGATTGTTGAGCAGCCTTTTCTGCTTCTAAAGGATTCATTCCTTTTTGACGGACATTCTCTTCTGTCCTCTTTGCTATTTCTTGTTGTCTGTAATTATCTCTAGCCTCCTTCGCCCTTTTATTATAGTCCAACTTATCTCTGTTTTAAAGTTTTCCCTATTTTCCAACCAATCTTTTGTTCTCATTCTATTGATCGCATCTTGCTGGTCTTTCAACTGCCGATTAAATTCTCCTGGAGAAGCTACGGCATGTTTAGGATTTTCCTTGAATGGTGGATGTGGCTTAACAGGCTTTCCTTTTGGTTTAGAAGGAGAAATTTTCCTACTTGGCAAAGGTGTATTATCGGCAACTCCACTCATTAACTTCCGAGCCTTATTTGCATAAGCCTTAGATAAATTCCCTCCTTTTTTCCGCGCTTTCTTCATAGCCTTCAATATGGCAGGGGCAAAACTGAGCAGCGTGCTGAAACCGATGCTTGACAGAAGTCCCGTCAGCATACCGCCCCAGTCGGGGGCATAGGGACCGCCCACCATGACAGGCGCACCTGTCGGAATGGGAATGGAGAAGGATGTCGGGGCGAAGAGGGTTGGAGTGAACTTGAACTTTTTCTTGCCTACCTTGCTCAATGCTCCCGAAAAAGGAATGCCCACGTCATTGCAGGTCATTACCATATATCCCTTGGGACTTAAACGCGTCCCCTCTGCAAAAACCGTCTGGGAGGAGAAGAAGTTCATGCTCTCGTGCCCGATCATCGAAGCCATGGCGAAAGAACTGGCAAGCGGGATGTGCATCAGGGGGATAATCATGCCGCCCGTGTCCGAGACACCGCGCTTCAGCCCGTTCACGCTCACGTTCGTGCCGAGGAACGGTATGTAGTCGGTGAGGTCCATCACCATACCTATGTAAGGGGGGGGAGCTGTCGTCACATGGACGTCAACTCCGACTACCATAATGATATGACTGTCCGCGAGTAACATGATTCATCCAATTATAATATTGGAAGAGATGTCCATTCCAATGTTTTCCATTTTTTTTTCTTCAATTTTTCTAAGAGTACAGATGTAAGTTCGTAATGAGATTTTTTTTTCTTTTTTTGAGGAATTAGAGTAAACAATGTAACTGAATTGTCTTTTTTATCACATTCTAATGTTGTGTAATTATATTCAACAACATGAAAACCCGAATACTCCAATTGTGTATTATCACATATTTTATCAAGAGGAATAAATTCTCCATCGAAAAAAATACGACCATTTTGTAACCATAAAGACAACCATTCCATAATCAAATAAGGTAAATTTGAAGGTGCAATTCTTGAATATGGATTCCATCCTAATGGTAAAATCATTATAAATTCTGTTGATGGATTGCTATACCTATAATTACCTATGGTATATAAGAGTACGTTGCTGTTACTATTTGTTATTGCAATTCTATTAAATGTCCCATTTGACAAAATATTGAAGCGATTTGGTATTACTCTTCCAATATTGTAATCTATGTGGGCGGATATTCCTCCCCCATTTTCTGAAGTCCAATCATAATCCCTATTTACATTTGATAATGCTCCATTTTCAATTAGATAGTTAAATAGATGTTCATGTTTCCATATTATAGCTAAATCCAACGGACTCAGATATAATCCGATATTTAATCTATTTATATCTGCTCCACACTCAACAAGATACGCCATCATATCATAATGCCCTTTTGTGCAAGCTGTTCCAATTGCAGAAAGTTTTACTAAATCGTATCCATTTAGATCTGCATTATTGTCTAATAATAATTTTACAATATTAATATTATTAGAAGATGCGGCACCTTCTAAAGGATAGAATATATGATCTTTTGTATAATTGACATCAGCGCCATAATCAATAAGCATTTTACAAATATCATATAAGCCCAATTTTGCAGCTCGATATAGCGGTGGATTTAAATTATACAATTCTCCATCATTTAAATTCAATGTGCTATTTTCTCGCAAAATTTTTTCCAAAGCAATACTATTACCTTGTGTTATGTATTTCTCAATTTTTTGATACAATTCATTCATGTTTAAGTATTGTATTTATAACCATAGAACAACCAAAACTAATCAGAAATATCCGAGTGTAAA
>CAUUEM010000084.1:0-5957 GCA_963544045.1 uncultured Gemella sp.
CATTAAATAAAAAAATTATTGCAATAAATTCTGATATAAGATTAAAATCTGCAAACAAATATGAAATTCCTAGTTATGCAATGAACCATTACGTTCTTGGTGGGATTTTAGAACATGGAAAACTTGTATATTCTTTTAATGAAGCATTAAAAGAATTAGAAGGACTATTTTGCTTAAGTAAATAGTCTTTCTACTGTAACAACATTATAATAAAAAAACATCCTTAGCGTTAGTTTTGCTATAACTAACCTTAAGGATGTTTTATTTTAAATATTATCTTTTTCTTTATTATCTATTCTAATTTTAAATCTCATTCCATGCTCATATGGTTTAAAGCTATATTCTAAATCATAACTTTCTAATATATTTTTAACAATATATAACCCTAGCCCAGCACCATTTTGCGGTTTATTAATTACTTGAGTATGATAGAAAATCTTGAATAAATTTTTTTGTGTTTCTTCGCTTAATGGCTTACAAGGATTATCTATATATAAGTATTCTTCTTCGTCATATATTTGAATACTACTGCCTTCCGAAGAGTATTTAATTGCGTTACTAACAACATTAGATAATACTTTATCTAATGCCTGCTTACTCATAAGTATAGTTGTAGTATCTTTTACACCATTATTTAACTTAATGTTTTTCACCAAATACATTTCTCTGTATCTATCAATCATAATGTCAACAGTATTCTTTATATTTAATATTTGCTTATTTTCAGTCCATTCTTGAAACTTAGAAGATTCTAAAATCTCTCCTAATAATATACTTAGACTATCAATCTTTAAAATAGTTTCAGATAAATATTTATTGTGATCTTTATAAACACCTACATTATACTTCATATTTTCTAAAATAATTCTGATTCCCGTTAAAGGTGTTTTTAATTCATGAGAAGCCGCCCTCAAAAATGCAACTTTTTGTTCTTGCAATTCGATAATATTTTTATTCTTTATTTCCAAATCATTTATAGTAGTTAACAATTTAGTATATACTTTATTGATTTGAGCACCTACTTCACCTAATTCACCTTTATTCCCTTCGTCGAACCTAGCATCTAACTCCATATTTTGCATTTTTTTAGTAACTTTTGAAATATATAGCAGTGGCTCTGCCAGTCGCTTAGAATAAACATATGAAAATATAAAACTAAATATTAATGTTAATACAAGTGTGTATGGAAGATACACTAATACAATGTCTATTGCCTCATCTATTAAATTAGTGCCTGAAATAAACTGTACTGATAAGTTTTTATTATCTTTTGTTTTTAATGTTCTTTCCTCAATAATAATATATGTAGATTCATTATTTTTATTAATGTTTAAATCCTTTACTATTTGTGAATCATCTTTAGGTGTTTCTTCCTTCAAATGTACAGAAATCCTCAAATTTTTTGAATATGATTCCAATAATAATGGAATCTCATCCGAATTTTTATCTTCCAAATACTTTATCAAAATATTTGCACTCTCATTTATTTTGTTTCTTTGATTTTCTGCATAAAAAACTGGAAAAGTAAAATATACTATAGCGTGAATAATAATTATAGCTGTTCCTAAAATACCTAATGTTTTTAAAAAATTTCTTGAAAAAATCCCCATATTTTTTATCATAACTGTAACTTATACCCCACATTTTTTACTGTAACTATACAATCCAGTTCTAATTTTTTCCTTAAATTTTTAATATAAACATCTATTACTCTATCGTACGGTACATCTTCGCTATTATTCCACACGTAATCTAATATTTGCTCTCTACTCATTACCTGATTAGAATGTTTCAGAAGAAATTTAAGTACATCTATCTCTTTTGGCTTCACATCCACCTCTACATTAGCATATACAGCCTTATAACTTGTAAAATCCACTACAGCTTCTCTATATTTCCAAATTTCATGATTACCATAATGTCTTTTTAATAAGGCATTTACCCTCTTTGCTAATAAAGGAAGTGAAAAAGGTTTAGTTACATAATCATCCGCTTCTAAATCAAAACCTTTTAATTGAGATATTTCATCTTCCATAGCGCTTAGTATAATAATAGGAATATTACTTTGAGTTCTTATTTCTTCTAGTACTTCATAGCCATTTTTTTCTGGCATCATGAGATCTAGAACAATTAAATTTATTTCAATATCATTAAAAATATTTATTGCTTCCACACCATTTCCAGCTGTAAAAACATTATATCCATATTCTTTTAAATATTCTTCTACTCCTGTTAGTATTGTTTGTTCATCATCTACTACTAATATATTCATCATTATGTTTTCCTTTGGTATTATTCTCATATTTAAGAATAACATGTTGAAATATTTTTTTCAATTTATACTATTAATTAATTGCTAATCTTAGTAAACTAAAATTAGCAATTAATATGTTTTATATAGTTTTTATTTTTTTATCCTGTAATTGTAATACAACGTCCGCTTCTTTTGCTAGTTGATTACTATGAGTTACTACAATTACACATTTATTTCTTTTCTCCGCTGAGTCTTTTAATATACTAATAATATCCTCAGCCGTTTTTTCATCTAAGTTACCAGTAGGTTCATCTGCTAATATAATTGGTGCTTCTGAAACAAGAGCCCTGGCGATAGCAACACGTTGTTGCTGCCCTCCTGAAAGTTTCATAATATTTCTTTTTATTTGCTCTTCTTCTAATCCTAATTGTAATAAAATATCTTTATTAGCTTTTGAAGATACTAATTTTAAATTTTCTAATGGTGTTAAATAATCAATTAAGTTATAATTTTGAAAAACTAATGATATTTGGTGACTTCTATGGTAATTATATCCTTTCTCACTAATATCTTGATTATTAAACAAAATTTCTCCACTAGTAGGTGTATCTAATCCTGCAAGTAGTGATAATAGTGTAGATTTACCTGCCCCAGATTTACCTACTATTGCATAAAATTTTCCTTCTTCAAATTCAACATTCAAGTTTCTTAAAACTTTTTCTTTTCTGTTTTCATATGAATAACTAACATTTTTAATTTTTAAAATTGACATATACTTTGTTCCTCTCTTAGCTCATTTTTGATAAAATTTCTTTTGGCTTCATTCTTAATGTTATTAAAGATGTTATTACAATAGAACACACTATTATTAAGAATAATATAGCTGATACTGTTAGAACATATCCTAACTCTACTTTTACATTTAAAATTTGTTGGAAAATTGCTTCTGGTAAATTATCTACTCCTATCTTATCTATAGCATTTTTTACTCCATATTTTAAAATAACATTTTCTAAAACACTAGATAAGATTATGCTAAACACAGCGATATATACTAATTCTATTATCTGTTGCAATATAATTTTTGCTTTTGAAGTTCCTATAGATAATAATATTCCTATTTCGTGTAATCTTTCTCTTAGCCAAAATATTAAAACTAATGATAAAATTATCACACTTGCTATAATACTCCCTATTTTTACCCTATCTATTATCTTTTCTATACTTTGTAAAGAAGCGATAACTGTTTGGAAATTTTTATTAGATTTTACTATTTCTGTATCTTCTATCGCTAGATTTTCTGCTGATTTGACAACATCTTCTAACTTCTCTGGATTTTTTACAAAGTAGTCTACAGAAGTAACCTTTTTATCGCTTTCAGAATATCCCATTAATTCTTGACTTGATTTATAATCTGTATAAACTGTGTTTTCTATGAAATCTGAACTCAATCCTTGAAATTCATTATTCTTTGTTCCTGAATAAATACCTGCTACTTCGTAGTCTTTATTTGTAGTCTTTTGTTCAGAACTATTTGCTTTTTCTAATTTTATTTTACTTCCAATATCAAGATTATTTAATTTTGCAAATTCTTCGTGAACCAGTACTTTATTACGATCTTCAGGACCTATATATCTTCCTCTTTTCAATTTCAATACTTCGCTTTTAAAGTCTGAATTATCTGCGGTATTAGTATTTGCATTTAACATAACTAAATTGTTTTTATTTGTTTTCTCGTCTAAAATAAGATTATTTTCTCCCTCTACAACCTTACTACCTAAAAGATTAACAGGTGTTGCAAATTGATAATTTGCCCCTTTTATATCAGGTAAGTTTGTAATTTTATCCAATTTTTTCACAGATATTTCTTTATCAGTTTTTGATAAGTTTTTAACAGTGAAACCAAAATTAGAACTTTCATATATTTTATTTGAAATACCTTTTACAGTATGATTTAGAATATTACTACTTAATAATACCGTTGATATAATTGTAAGTAGCATAAACATAATTATACTTCTAACCTTTTTTCTAGTTATATATAGATAGGCTATTTTAAAAGTTGTCATAGCTATTACTCCTTTCTTTTACCATTTACTCATCTACAAAGTATAACTAGTTAATATTTTGTAACAATTCTTTTGGTTTTTTGTAAATTAATCGAATTGATGTAATACAAATTGCTATTACAATTACTGCTAATCCTATTGCTACAACACTTATCATATCTGTAAGGTTTACACTTACATCTAATGATGTTATCATTTTACTCGCTCCTTCTACCTCTGCATTAGCCCCTAGATTTAGACCTTTTGTTTGATTGCCAACGCTCTCTGTAACAGATTTTATAGATTGTGATAAAATTTGATTTCCTATACTTTGACTTATCGCTTTACCTATAAAGTATGAAACGATAAAACTTGGAATACTGATTATAACTAACTCTAAAATAAATTGTCCTACTATTTTTGCCTTAGAAACTCCTAGAGCAAGGTTAACGCCAATTTCTTTTCTTCTACCATTAATCCATAGGAATAATATTAGAGATAATATAATAATACTGAATACTACTGTTCCTATAAATACTCCATTAGTAATACCATATATAGAATCAAGTGATTTTTGTAATACTGGGAAGTTTTGATTACTTTTCACTAGTTCAAATAATTTCCAGTTAATAGGTAACTTCTTAGCTTCTGCTATAACTTTATCTACATTATCTTTACCATCTACCAAAAATATAGCATCTTGATAAATTTCTTTTCCATCTTCGTAATTATATAAAGTCTTAGTCGTTGTTGTATCTGCTATAAATATATTATCATACAACTCCATGTGACTAGATGTGTTTCCTTTGTTTTGGCCTGTGAATATACCTACAATAGTTACTTCTGTTTCTTTATCAGATTTTTTCTCATTATCGGCATCATTCGGATTACCTTTTAATTTTATTTTATCCCCTAATTTTAAATTATTCTTTTTAGCAAATCCTTCATGTATTAAAACGCTATTTTTATCAGAGTCTTGTAAATGTCTACCTTCTTTTAATTTTAATGTTTCAGCAGAAAATCTATCATCTAATGAAGAATCGTTAGTACCACTTACAATTACTGTTTTACTAAATTTTTTCTTGTTTTCAGAATTTTTTTCTTCCAATCTATGATTAGCTAATTTCAACGGTTCTAATCCAATTAAATCAGCTGACACATTCATTCTTTTTATGTATTTTTTTATACCTGATATATTTTTAATTTGTTCAATATCCTTACCAACGAGGTTCCCAGCGCCCCTCGCTGTTCCAGGATTTGTTCTTCTATTTATTTCCATAGAAAAACTACTTGTTATATTTTTGAATGTTTCTTTTGATACCTTATCTGTTGATTTCTTTATAGAAATTGTACTCAAAATCATTGTAGACATACTTACTAAAATAAGAAATATGATTAATGTCTTCAATATCTTCCTTGTAATATAAAACCATGCTTTTTTTAATATTGACATACATGTTCACCTCATAAATTATTTTTTTGCTGATTTTAATATAACAAAGCAAAATGAATTGTAAATGAAATAGAGAGAACAAATTAAATTTTTATAATTTGTTCTCTCTATAATTTATTTATACTATTTCCATAAATCTTCTAATAAGTGTGTTTGTGTTCTGTCAGGTCCAGTTGAGAATACAGAAATTTTAACTCCTACT
>CAUUEM010000085.1:0-5828 GCA_963544045.1 uncultured Gemella sp.
AATTGATATTCAGCAACCTCAACTATCTAAAAATTGATTTTTTAGCTATAATTTGTTATCATTAATTGTACTTTAATAGAAGGATTTGTAGAAACTATGAAATTTTTAACTGATATAAACAATGAAAAATACACAGAATTTATTAAAAGCCATAAACATGGGAATATGATGCAAGCTATTGAATGGTCAGCTATTAAAAATACATGGGGAGCTGTTAGAGTAGCAGTATCTGATGACGAAGATAATATTATCGCCGCAGCTCAAGTTTTAACTCGTAAAGGACTTTGGTATGTGCCACGTGGCCCAATCTTAGACTACAACAATAAAGAATTATTAGGATTTTTCTTAACTAATCTTAAAAAATTCGCTAAAACTAAACAGGCAAAATTAGTTAAACTTGATATCCCTATAGCTGTTAAAGATGAAAAATTAGCTAACTTTAAAGATGTTGATGTAGATCGCAGTAACGACGAATTAATAAAAATATTTAAATCTTATGGATATAATCATAAAGGATTTAGCCTTGATATGAGCAGCACTATCCAACCTCGTTTTAATACTGTTACGAAGTTAGAGCAACCTGTACCTGATTTATTCTCAAAAGATACACGTCGTCTTATCCGTGATGCAGATAAAAAATTCGTTGAAGTTAGACGTTGTGGGAAAGAAAACTTGGATGATTTCTTATTTGCCTTAGCTTGTACTGAAAAGAGAAAAAATATTTCACTTCGTGGACGTGAATATTTCGAAAATCTTCTTGATACATTTGGTGATAATGCCTTACTTTATATTTCTTATATAAATGTAGAAAAAGCACTTAAAGAGTGTCATAATCGTAAAGAAAATCTAGAAAAAGAAATCGAAGAACTTGGAGAAAAATCTCCTAAGAAAAAACGTACTTTAGAAGAACAAGTAGCTGGAACAGATAAGTTAATCGTGCTATTTAATGGACTTGAGATTGAAGATAAAACTAAAGACCAAGTAATTAGTGCTGCGATTACTATAGCTTATGGTAACCATGCAGAGATTATTTATGCTGGTATGAATGAAGACTTTGCTAAACTTCCTGCACAATATAAAGTATTTTCTGATACAATGAAAAAAGCCCAAGAAATGGGCATTAGCGAAGTATCTATGGGAGGAATCGAAGGAAGCCTAAACGATAGCTTACTAGGTTTCAAATCTAAATTCTCTCCTAATATTGTTGAATACTATGGAGAATTCGACTTAGTTATCTCTCATGTATTTAACCTAATGTATAATTATGGTCTACCTTTACGTAGAAAAATCTTAAAATTAATACATAGATAAAATTTAATCCCTAGAGCAATATAGTTCTAGGGATTATTTTTATTCTATTATACTAATTTAAACACATCGTTTAAGTTTTCAGCCATTGTTGGGTGAGTAAAAATTTGATCTCTAATATAAGTATATGGAATTTTGTTATCAATTGCCATTTTAATAATATTGATTATTTCTTCAGAGTTTTTACTAAATAATGTTGCTCCAAGAATTAAGTTAGTGTCTTTATCTACTACTACTTTGAAAATTCCACGTGGGTCTTGGTTTACAGCTCCTCTTGGCATATTTGCAACTAGTAATGACCCTACCGCTACATTGCTATATTGAGCTTTAGCTTCTTCTTCATGTAATCCTACATGAGATAATGCAGGTGAAATAAATGTAGAATATGGTACATTTTTACGGTCAGCTGTAGTATATTCTTTTTTACCATGTAAGTATCCATTAACTATTCTGAAGTCATCTAATGATACGTATGTAAATTGTAATCCACCATTTACATCTCCTACTGCAAATACATTCTCAACAGCTGTTTGACAATACTCATCTACAACAATTGATCCGTTAGGACGTAATTCGATATCTGTATTTTCTAAGCCTAAGTTTTCTGTATTTGCACGACGACCTGTTGCATGTAATACTGCTTCAAACTCTAACTCTCCGTGTTCTTCAATTACTACAACAACATTTTCTCCGTTGTTACGAACTTCTTTAGTTGTAGAACCTAACTTGAATTCTACACCTGTTTCTTCTAAGTAACCTTTTGCTAATTCTGCGATATCTGCATCTTCCCTTCCTAGTATTCTAGCTGAAGGATCGATTACTGTAACTTTTACTCCAAGACGAGAATATAAGCTTGCGAACTCTAGCCCGATATTTCCACCACCAATAATACCTAATGTTTTTGGCGCTTTTTCTAATTTTTGTAATTCTGTACTATCATAAACATTTTTAGAAGTTGTTAATCCTGGAATTGGTAATACATTATTTTTAGCACCAGTATTAATTACCACAACTTCTCCTTCTAATTGTTTAGTTTCACCATTTGCTGAGATTTCCACTACTTTATTTGATACAAATTTTGCACGAGCAGTATAAACGTCCACATTCGGGCTATTATCTAACATAGCAAAGTTTTTAGAATTTAATTTAGCTACTACTTTATCTCTAGTAGCTTTAGCTTCGTTATAGTCTTTTTTATTATCAGCAGCTACAATAAGAGTTTTTGTTGGAATACATCCAATATTAATACATGTACCTCCATACATAGCACTACTTTCTTCAACAACAGCTACTTTTTTTCCTTCTTTAGCTAATGTAGCAGCCAATGTTTTCCCTGCTTTCCCAAAACCTATTACTAATAAATCATATTTAGACATAATTTTATACCTCATTTTTCATTATTTTTTAAAAATTAATCATTCTTGTTTAACCTTTAGTCTTTATTTTAGTCCTCTTTTTTTAACTATGCAATATATCTGCCTACAGTGTTTTCTTTAAATATTCTGATTTATTTAATATCAATTCTCAATAAAATTTGATATTCTTCATTATTATGGTATAATATGCTTTGTATAAATTTGAAAATTTATGGAGGAGAATACAATGTCATTACCAAATTGTCCAAAATGTAATAGTGAATATACTTATGAGGATGGAACTATGTTAGTATGCCCTATGTGTGCTCACGAATGGTCACTAGAAGATACTAGCGATGTTGAAGAAGAAAAAGTATATCGTGATGCTAACGGAAATGTACTTCAAGATGGAGATACTGTATCAGTAATTAAAGACTTAAAAGTTAAAGGTAGCTCTTCGACTCTAAAACAAGGAACACGTGTTAAGAACATTAGACTAGTCGATGGAGACCACAATATAGACTGTAAAATCGATGGCTTTGGTGCCATGAAACTAAAATCTGAATTTGTTAAAAAAATATAACAAAAATATTTACAATAAATAATTTTTAAGCAGTAATTTTAGAAAATCAAAACATTTATAACTAATTATAGATTTGCTAATTTTACTGCTTATATTATGTCTAAATTTAGTAGAAATTCTACATTAAGTATGAAAACTATTATTTTCAACGATTTCATGTATTCTATACTTTACAAAACATATTTTTTCTTGTATAATATACACATGTCTTTTTAGAAAATACAATTGTAAAATTAGTTAATTGTTATAACTTAACATTATTAAGTTATTCAATTTATCTAATTAAAAAAATTTAGTAAAGGAGAATTTTCTATGAGTTTTTATAAAAAAATACCATTATTAGTAAAGCTTCTTTTAGCTATTACTCTTGGGATTGTTCTTGGTAGTTCACTACCGACTTCTATTATTAGAGTCTTTGTAACATTCTCATCAATATTTAGTTCATTCTTAGGGTTCACTATCCCACTTATTATTGTTGGATTTATCGTTCCTGGTATTAGCCAAGTTTCTAACAATGCCGGAAAATTATTAGGTCTGTCAACTGGAGTTGCATATGTTTCTACACTTATCGCAGGAACATTCGCATTTATCGTTGCTAAATTTACACTACCTAGCATTCTTGCTAATGCAACACTACAAACTTTCCAAAACCCAGAAGATTTAATGCTTAAAGGTTATATCGAATTTAAGATGACTCCTATCTTCGATGTTACAACAGCACTAGTTATCTCATTTATTCTAGGTATCGGAATCTCAGCAACACAATCTGATAGCTTAAAACAAGGATTCAATGACTTTGGAGAAATTATTGAAAAATTACTTTCTTCAGTAATTATTCCATTATTACCATTCTATATCCTTGGGGTATTTATGAACATTACTGCTTCTGGTGAAGTATTCAAGATTCTAAAAATCTTCATCATGGTATTCGCTGTAATTTTAATACTACACTGTATCATTATTATCGTTCAATACTTTATCGCTGGTAGTGTAAATGGTAAAAATCCATTCAAGATGATTCTTGCTATTGTTCCAGCTTACATCACAGCAATAGGTACTCAATCTTCAGCTGCTACTATTCCTGTAACACTGAAAAGTACTAAAAAAATGGGTGTAGATAAAAATATCGCAAACTTTACAATTCCGTTATTCGCAACTATCCACTTATCAGGTAGTACAATAACATTAACTACTTGTGCTACTGCAGTTTATTGGTTACAACACGGAGCAACATTCCCAACAGCAGCGGTTATGGTTAAATTTATCATACTACTTGGGGTTACAATGGTAGCTGCACCTGGGGTTCCCGGTGGTGGTGTAATGGCGGCCCTTGGACTATTACAATCAGTTCTTGGATTTAACGAAGTTATGTTATCACTTATGATTGCATTATACATCACTCAAGATAGCTTTGGAACTGCATGTAACATCTCTGGAGATGGTGCTTTATCAGCTATCGTTGATAAGTTAAACAGAGTTTTCTTTAAAAAAGATAAACAACAAGACTTAGCATAAAAAATAAATAGTAAGCAGTAATTTCTGCTTACTATTTTTTTATTTTAGCTTGTATTTTAGTCTTACCGGATTATGATCACTATATCTGTAGTCTTGTCCTAAAGTCTCAACACTAACTACTTCGATATTATCACTTACCATATAACCATCGATAATAAATCCATAAGTCCCTTCGCTACCACTTACGTATGGTTTATTATTAAGTCTTGCTGAATTTTTACTTTCATCATAAACTAATTTAAATCCTTCGGGAATTAAACTTTTATCAAAGTTTTCTGCACGCCATAAATCCTCTGGAACCTTATTAATCTCTTCTTTAGATAATGTTTTTAGCGATTGGTTAAAATCCGCTCCTACTAAGACATAATTACCTTTTTTATACTCTTTTTGAATAAACTCTACTAGCTGTTTAGTTTGAGCTATTTTACCTTTATTTTCCTTATCATATGCATCAAAGTGTGCATTAATAATAACTAATTGCTTATCACTATTTTCAACTTTGCTGTAAATAACCGAAAATCCACGTTTTAAATTCGCTAATTTTTCTGGAAAAGTGAATGGAATCGGCATTTGATATCGTTCTGCACGATCAATATTGTGTTTTGTAGCTGTATAAATACCACTATTCACCTTACCTAATGTTGGCCATGGGTAAGGGATATATTTAACTTTAAAGTTATATGCTAAAATACTATTTAAACCTAGTTCTTTATCTAAATATGATACTTGATTAATGTTATAACTACGTTTTGAATCTTCATCAACCTCTTGTAATAAAGTAACATCTGCATTTTCATCTTTAATTATTTTGGCTATATTTTTAATATTTTCTTCTACATGGGCTTTATCAAGTGGTAAGACCATCTTTCCACCGTCCATAAAGAAATCTTCATCTTTATCAAGACCTGCATAGCCAATATTCCAATCAAGAGCGGTGTACTCTTTACCAATCTGTACACTTTCACTTTGCTGTTTTATAGTATTTTGTAGAGTTAACACTTCTACATCCTGCGGTTTATACTCTGTCGCCATTAAATACCCTACTAACGCTCCAAAACATAAAACTA
>CAUUEM010000086.1:0-5713 GCA_963544045.1 uncultured Gemella sp.
CCTAATCCCATAATAAAGTTTGATAAATTTCTTTTAGTAAAAATAAATTCCATTTTTAAAAGTGTACCGATATTACTCATTGTCTTGTCTCCTTATTGTTCTTTAGTAGTATTAAATATACTATCAAGTAGTGTTCTGTTTTGAATTTCTAAATCATTTAAAGTACATCCTGATTTTTGTAAAGTATTCCAAATTAAATCAGTTTTTTTAGTTAAGAAGTTGAAACTATCTCGTTTTATTTCTAAGTTGTAAATTTCTGGATTGTTTTCAATAACTTCTAAGTATTTAATAGGTAAAGTAAAGAATTTTTCTACTTCTTCTGCTCTCATAGCATGTGGAGTAGTATCACGAATTAGTTCTCCTTTATTAAGAACTAATATTCTATCTGCAGTATGTTCTACTTCTTCAATATAGTGAGAAGAGTAGATAATTGTTAAGCCATCATTTTTTAATGTATTTACTATTTCCCAAAATCTAATGCGTGTTGAAGTGTCCATTCCAGCAGTTGGTTCATCTAAAAATAGAATACTTGGTTTTCCTATTAATGAAAGTACGAAAGAAAGAAGTCTTCTTTGACCTCCTGAAAGTTTAGAGGCAAAAGTTTCTTTTAGTTTGTTATCGAATCTTAATAGATTGTCAATTTCTTCATCAGATAAATGATCTTTATATAGTTTTTTCACAAAATCAATTAATTCTTTAACTTTAAGTTTTTGAGGAACAACATTTTCTTGTGGAAGAACATTAACTGATTTTTTTAATTTATTATTTGTTGGTTGTAAATTGTTTATTTTAATACTTCCTGAATCTATAAATTTATTACCTAAAAGGCAATTCATTAATGTTGTTTTACCAGCTCCATTTGGTCCTATAAGAGCTATACAATCTCCTTCGAAAATATCGAATGAAATGTTATTTAAAATTCTTTTTTTATTTATTTGTTTATTAATATTTTTAATTTCTATAACTTTTTTTGTTTCCATTTTTGTCACCTCTTGTTTGATGATTTAATTATAGCAAAGTAAAAAATATAATTTCAGTAGAACATGTCATTACACAATATGACAAATGTCACATTGTCATAAAATAAAAAAACTCCAAGGTATGCTTGGAGTTTAAAACTATTATTTAATTTTTTCTAAATCAAAATATTTAACGGTAGGATTATTTGTAATAGTATCCATAACATTAGTTACGACTTTGCTTACTGGAAGTGGGTAAACATTTTTAAAGAAGCTAATTCCTAATGTAGCGAATAGTTTAATTGGTATTACATTAAAGTAAGATGATGGCCTGTTTGTTCCATACATAAGTCCAGGACGAACTATTAAGTAATCTACAGTAGACTGTTCAATAAATTGTTCAGCATTCTTTTTACTATTATAATAATCAGCAAAACCACCTTTTGCGGAGAAGTATACTAGTTTTTTTATATTATTCTTAGAACATAGTTGTAAAGACTTAGCTACACTTTCTGTATTAAGCTTTTTATAAAGTTGTTTATTCTTTATTGTTCCAACTAAATGAATCGCGACATCGAATTTTTCTTCTATATATATGTCATCTATTGAAAAAATATCTCCCTGTATCCAGGAAATACTTTCGAACTCTGCTTCCTTAATTTTATTTCTAGAAAGATAACTAATATTTATATTTCTATTAGCGGCTAGTCTAATAAATTCTTTCCCAACAAACCCATTACCACCTATTAGTAAGATATTCATACATACCTCAAAAATTTAATTATATTCGAACTTTATTTGTTAAAATATACTATCATGCTTATTTATAAAAGTAAAATTATTTATTCTTAAAATAAAAAGTGATATAATAAAAACAATTTATAAAAGTAGGAGGAATTTTATGAGAGTAGGATTAGTTTTAGAAGGTGGAGCGATGAGAGGGATGTTTACCGCCGGGGTACTAGATGTGTTTATGGAAAACAATATAAAAGTTACGGACATAGTTGGTGTCTCAGCAGGAACTCTTTTTGGGATTAACTATGTTTCAAAACAACCTAAGCGTGCTCTTCGATATAACTTAAGATATATTAATGATAATAGATACATGAGTATAAAAAGTTTAATGAGAACAGGAAACCTTATAAATAAAGATTTTACTTATTATAAACTTCCATTTCAGTTAGACGTATTTGATAATAAGACTTTTAAACAATCAGATATAAACTTTTTTGCGACAGTTACTAATATTGAAACAGGGGAAGCAGAGTATATCAAAATAGAAGATGCTTTTAAACAAATGGAAACATTAAGAGCGACATCGGCGCTGCCATTTATATCTGAAATAATCGAAATTAATGGTAAAAAGTATCTAGATGGTGGAATAGCAAACAGTATACCAGTAGATTATTTTGAAAAACAAAATTATGATAAAATAATAGTAATATTGACAAGACCTGTAGATTATAGAAAGAAAAAAACAACAGGTGTTCAATTTAAAGTAGCCTATGGTAAATATCCAAAGCTTATTGAAAAGTTAGAAAATAGATATAAAGACTATAATGATACTGTAGAAAGAATACTCGAGTTGGAAAAACAAGGTAAGGTTCTAGTAATCAGACCAGATGAAGAAATAACAATAAAACGACTAGAAAAAGATACTGATAAATTACAACATGTTTATGATTTAGGTATAAAGAATGGTAAAGAGTCGATAGAAAGAGTTAAAAATTATTTAGCAGAGTAATAAGGAGAATAAAATATGGATTCTAATAAAATTAATAAAGACTTGTATAAAAGAAAAGATGTAGAAACATTAAAGAAAGAATTATCTCCAATAGAATATGCTGTAACAATGGAAGATGCGACAGAAAGTCCATATACTGGAAAATACTGGAATAGTTTTGAAGAAGGTATATATGTAGATATTACTTCTGGAGAACCTTTATTTTCTTCAAAAGATAAGTTTAATTCCAGTTGTGGTTGGCCAAGTTTCTCTAAGCCGATAGAAAAAGATGTTACAAAATATTATAAAGATACTTCTCATCTTATGGAAAGAATTGAAGTAAGAAGTAGAGTGGGAGACGCTCACCTTGGTCATGTGTTTGAAGATGGCCCATTAGAATTAGGTGGTTTAAGATACTGTATAAATAGTGCAGCCTTAAAATTTATTAAAAAAGAAGATCTAGAAAAAGAAGGATATGGGTATTTATTAAGTATTTTTGAATAAATAATAAAAACGGTTTCTAAATGAAAAACATTATCAATTAGAACCGTTTTTTTTATTTTTTTGTAGATAAAATAGTATAAAATAAGAAGATTTTTTCTATGTTTAACAACAACAGTATAATAACAGTTCAGGAAGTTAGATTAAAACACATATAAAAAAAAAAGGTTAAAAGAATGCGTTTTCCTAATATTTACAGCAATTTACAAATGAAATTTCAGAATATTTTACTATATTCAATACAAATAAATAAAAAAAATTAAATCTGTACTAGTACTTGAGTTCACAAAATATACACATTTGCAGATGAAATCATATTGTCTTATAAATAAGGTTATTGTAAACTAAAAGTGTAACAAATAGTTTAATTATTAAATTTATTTATCACAATATAATTATAAATTTTAAGGAGTGACATATATATGACAACAGTTGCAGAAAAAAAAGCATTCGTTGGTGGTAAATGGCAAACAGAAGTAGATTTAGTAGATTTTATCAAATCTAACTATACAGAATATAGAGGGGATTCTTCGTTCTTAGCTGGACCTACTGAAAACACTAAAGTTTTAGTAGAAAAATTCAATGATTTAATGCGTCAAGAACGTTTAGCTGGTGGAACATTAGACATGGATACTAGCATTCCTTCAACTATCCTTTCACACGGTGTAGGATACATTGATAAAGACCGTGAACAAATCGTTGGTTTACAAACTGACAAACCATTAAAACGTGCTTTAATGACTTTTGGTGGTATTAACATGGCTGTAAACAGCTGTAAAGCATATGGATATGAAGTTGATGAAGAAGTTATTAAAATCTTCACTGACTACCGTAAAACTCACAACCAAGGTGTATTCGATGCATATACTCCAGAAATGCGTTTAGTAAGAAAATCTGGTGTTATCACTGGACTTCCTGATGCATACGGACGTGGACGTATCATCGGTGACTACCGTCGTGTAGCTTTATACGGGGTAGATCAACTTATCGCTTGGAAAAAAGAAGATTTAGCTAAAATCGGAGCTGACGGAGTTATGACTGAACACGTTATTCGTGATCGCGAAGAAGTTAGCGAACAAATCCGTGCTTTAGGTGAATTAAAAGAATTAGCTAAAATCTATGGATTCGATATTTCTGAACCAGCTACTAACGCTAAAGAAGCAGTTCAATGGTTATACTTTGGATACTTAGCAGCTATCAAACAACAAAACGGTGCTGCGATGTCTATCGGTAACATTGCTACATTCTTAGATATTTATATCGAAAGAGATTTACAAGATGGAACAATCACTGAGTCTGAAGCTCAAGAATTAATTGACCACTTAGTATTAAAATTACGTTGCGTTAAATTCGCTCGTACTCCAGACTACAACCAATTATTCTCAGGAGACCCAATCTGGGCTACATTAATCGTTGGTGAAATGTTAGATGCAGAAAGATCATTAGTTACAAAAACTGACTTCCGTTTCATCCACACATTAGACAACATGGGTAACTCTCCAGAGCCAAACTTAACTATCCTTTGGTCTACTAAATTACCAACAGGATTCAAAGATTACTGTTCAGAATCTTCAATCAACCACAGTGCTATCCAATACGAAAGTGATGAATTATTAGCAGACTTCTTAGGAACTTGTGACAAGTCTATCGCTTGTTGTGTGAGTGGTATGACTACTGGTAAAGATATGCAATTCTTCGGAGCTCGTGCTAACTTAGCTAAAGCTTTACTATACACAATCAACGGTGGACGCGATGAATTATCAGGTGTTCAAGTTGGACCAAAAACTGAGCCAATCCGTGGCGTATTAAACTACGATGAAGTATGGGCTAAATTCGATGTATTCATGGAATGGTTATGTAAACTATACATCAATACATTAAACGTAATCCACTACATGCACGATAAATACTCTTACGAAAGCTTAGAAATGGCATTACATGACACTAAAGTAAGAAGATTTATGGCAACAGGTATCGCTGGATTCTCAGTAGCAGTAGACAGCTTATCAGCTATTAAATATGCTAAAGTTACACCAATCGAAGATGAAACTGGATTAGCAGTTGATTACAAAATTGAAGGTGAATTCCCAACATTTGGTAACAACGATGATCGTGCAGACGAAATCGCTGTTGAGTTACTAAAAACATTCATGACTAAACTTAAAAAACACCCAACTTACCGTGCAGATGAAACTACAACATCTATCTTAACTATTACTTCTAACGTAGTATACGGTAAGAAAACTGGTAACACTCCAGACGGACGTCGTGCAGGAGAACCATTCTCTCCAGGTGCTAACCCAATGAACGGACGTGACCAAAGTGGAGCATTAGCTTGCTTAAGCTCAGTAGCTAAATTACCATATGAATACAGCCGTGATGGAATCAGCTTAACTGCAGCATTCACACCAAGCTCATTAGGTAAAACTAAACAAGACCAAATCAAAAACTTAACAGCAATGATGGATGGATACTTCAAACAAGGTGGATACCACTTAAATACTAACGTATTTAACAAAGAAACTTTACT
>CAUUEM010000087.1:0-5658 GCA_963544045.1 uncultured Gemella sp.
CACTATGGAAGCACAACTTAAAAGAGGTTTATTAGACATATGTGTACTTGCCACTCTAAGAAGTTCTGAATCATACGGCTATAAAATAGTCAAAGATGTTTCTGAGATAATCCCTATTTCCGAATCGACACTCTACCCTATTCTTAAACGATTAGAGAGTAATAATTGTGTAACTACTCATTCAGTAGAATATAATGGGAGATTAAGAAAGTACTATAAAATTACCAATGTAGGTTTAGAGAAAATACAAGAATTTCTAAAAGACTGGCAAATCATTAGTAATGCTCATAAATATATTTTGGGAGATGAAAATTATGAATAAAAATAGTTTTAACAATATTTTATACGAAAAATTAAAAAATTATTTACCCTATGAAGATATACAAAGAACAATCAACTTTTTTAATGAAATTATTAACGATAAAGTTGAAGAAGGTATACCTGAAGAAGAAGCTGTTATACAATTAGGAAGTATTTCATCTATTGTTGATCAAATATTAGAAGAAAATAATATAAGTAAACGAAAAACAAAGTTAGTTTGGAGATTCAAACCTACTGGAGTTATACCAATTATAATACTAGTGTTTACTCTCCCATTGTGGATAGCATTTCCTATAGTAATATTTGCATTAATAGTTGCTTTTGCATCAACATTACTTGCTTTACTTATTACACCTATTTCATTATTTTATTGGGCAGTAAAAGTTATCTGTCTTAACATATTTAATACATATAATCTTACTACAGCTGAGTTTATATTTTCTATTGGTGGTGCTTTTGTAACCTTAGGTTTATCAGTACTAATGACAATATTAATTGCGAAATTCATTAGCTATTGTTTCAATAATAAATGGAAATTTAAAGCTACTTTAACGAAAATATTTAAAAAAGAGGTGTTAGTATATGAGTAAACTAATTAAATTATCACGAAATTTTATAATAATGGGAATAATTTTAATGATTATTGCCGTTATAATGAACGATGGAAAGATACCTTTATTCGCAAATCATTACGAAGAAAAACATTATGTTAAATTAGCTGATAATATCAAATCTATTAATATTGATACGATTAATGACGATGTCACTGTCGAATCAAGTGATTCAAATAATATAGAAGTAACTTACTATGATAATAAAATCTCACAATATAAAATTACAGATAACGATAGTACTATAACTATTAAAGAACGAGATGATAATATTCTAAAACTAAATTTCAACTTTATAACTAAGAAAAAAGATTTAATAATTAAAGTACCGAAAAGATTAGTCCCAGAACTTGAGTTAAGTAATACTGTAGGTGATGTGAAATTATCTAATTTAAATTTAACAAATGTTAAAATCACCTCTAATGTGGGTAATATTAAATTAGAAAAACTTAATATCAATAACTTGTCTATTGATAACACTTCTGGTAATACAGTTATATCAAATATTAATTCTAAAGATGGAGAATTTAATGTTAATAGCGAATCTGGTAATATAAACTTAACTAATTTAAATAACTTTAATATAGCTAATATAAAAAATACAACTGGTGATATTTCATTAAATGACTCTTCATCAACTAAATTTAATATTGATAGTTCTACAGGAAATATCAATATTAATGATTTAAATAATAGTTCAGTTGAATCAATTTCTTGTAAAATATCCACTGGTAATATTAATGCTAAAAATATAAATGCTAGTAAACTTATATCACTTGAAGCACGATTTGGAAATATTTATGCAGGCATTTCAGATAAAGAAGATAACTACTCTAGTTCAGGTAATACATACTATTCTAAATCTGGATCAAAAATAATATTAGTAAAAACTGAATATGGGGATAGTCATATCAACTTTTTAAATTAATAGCTACAAGACTGATAAGTATAATTATACTTATCAGTCTTGTTATTTTATATTCTTTATAACATTTTCTAAAGCATATGCTACCCCATCTTCTATGTTAGATTTTGTAATAAAATTAGCATATTTTTTTACTTCATCAGATGCATTTTCCATTGCGATTGTATACCCTACACTTTTAAACATTGATAAATCATTCTGTCCATCTCCAAATGCGAGCGCATTTTCCTTCTTTATATTATGTAAATTCATTATATACTCTATCCCTATTGCTTTTTGGGCATTGGCATGTGTTATCTCTAAATAACCACTTAATGACTTCTGAACACTTATCTCATCTTGACTATAATTCACCCTCATATAGTCTATCAATTTATTAAATATATCTATATCATTTTCTATAAAAGAAACCTTATAGACTAAATATTCATTACTTGCAAAATAATCATTAAAATTAACCAAGTTATAATCAACATGAACTATCCTCTTTTCTTGTTCAATTATTGAATTAACTAAGTCTACATTCCAACTTTTTTCATCATATAGACTTATACCAATATTTGGAAATCTACCTCTAATATCAAAAATTAGTTTTTTCACAAAATTATAATCTAGTGGTAAGCTATTTAATATAATATTTTTGTCATTTTCTCTCTTAAATATTATCGCGCCATTAAAAGCAATATGAATACCTCCAATCCCTAATTCATCAATTATTTTATCCATCTTTTGTGGCGATCTTGCTGATACAAGTGTAAAGAATAGCCTACTTTCTCTTATTAATTCTTTAGTATACTTCGTAACTTCTCCTTTATTATTCAGTATTGTTCCATCTATATCAGAAAATATATATTTTATCATAATTCCTCCTGAAAGCACCTTATATAGTATTTTTAATTTTATCACAGTAATATAATTATTTCTATTTAATAAAATGATATTTTTCAAATTAACACTTATATATAAAATTATTTTTTATTAAAATATTATTATCAAATTTTTATAAAGTTTTACTACTTAAACTAATCAGGCATGTAAGCATTTTATAATAATACTAACAGTTGTTGACAATTTCACATATATATATTATCATATTAATATATATAACATTCTAGTTATTATATGAATATATCAAATACGGAGGGTTTTTTATGAAAAAATCTATTAAAAAAGTACTTTTTATGCTTTCTACAGTGATTTTATCAGTAGTTTTAACTGCGTGTGGAGCTGGTAGTTCCAAAACTCCTACATCACAAGAAGTTTTAGAAAAGTATTCAGAAGTTGCTAAAAATATTAAGAGTGCAAAATTCACTTCAGATGTTTCAATGAAAATTACAACTAATGGGAAAGAACAAGAATTAAAAATGAATATGAATGGTACGGTTGTTAATGACCCTATTTCTATGCTTGTTGATTATGATATGAATATGGGGTCTCAAAGTCAAAAGATTTCGATGTACCTAAAAGATGCTGATTCATTATATATAAAACAATCTAACTCATCAAAATGGCAAAAAGCACCAACTAATGAGTCTATTAAAAAGCAGCTTGAATCAATCAAGCAAGTCGGTGGAAATGATAAGTCTCTAGAGTTTTATAAAAATAATGCTTCTGACTTCAAAGTTTCTGAACAAGGTGATAATTATGTTCTAACTTACACTGGTAATGATGAGAAGTTTAAAGAATTATTAAAACAATCAAATTCAACTACTTCTAACAACTTTGACAGTGTTGAATTCAAAAACATTGAAGTAAAAGTTACTGTTAAAAAATCAAACTATGAGCCTGTAGAATCATATATTTCTGCTGATTTCTCTCAAAAATCAAATAGCTCAAACAAAGCAAAAATGGAAGTTAAATTCTCATTCTCAGACATTAACTCAGCTAAAATCATTGCACCAGAAGGAATTTAATAAAATTATCAAACTCCAAGTGAATACTTCACTTGGAGTTTTTTTAAAATAAATTATGTTTTTAATTTCATATCTATATACTATTGTAATTTATTGCAATATGTTTATTATTAACAAACAATTTGTTATAATAAAGTTATATTATGAATATGGAGTAAAACATTATGATTATACTAAATAAAGAAGAAATTCAAAAATGCCTTCCTATGAAGGAAGCTATAAAAGTTTGTAAAGAGTCTTTAAAAGACTATTCAGAAAATAAAACTAATATACCACTTAGAATTAACTTACCAGTTGAAAAATTCAATGGCCAAGCACTATTTATGCCGGGAAGTATTAGCTCAAACGAAGAAAAAGTTGGTATCAAAATAGTTTCGGTGTATCCAAATAATACACAGTATAATTTACCTTCAGTTCCTTCAACAGTTCTTATGATAGATTCTAAAACAGGGATAGTAAATGGTTTATTAGATGGTACATACCTTACTGCACTGCGTACCGCAGCTTTACAAGGTGCAGCAACTGATATATTAGCTAGAAAAGATAGTAAAGTAGCTACCCTTATAGGTACAGGTGGTCAAGCATTTGAACAAGCACGTGCACTTTTAACTGTTAGAAATCTCGAGGAACTTCGTGTAGTTGGTAGAAACTTTGAAAAAACTAAAAAGTTTGTAGAAAAACTAAAAAATGAATTAAGTGAATTTTCAACTAACATTTCAGCATATGAACACGCTAATGATGCTGTTATAGATTCTGATATTATCACAACAGTCACTACTTCTACAACACCTACATTTGATGCTAAATACGTAAAAGATGGAACTCATATTAATGGTATTGGATCTTTCACACCAGATATGATAGAACTACCTACAGAATTAATAAACAAAAACAATAAAATTTATTTTGATACTAATGATGGAGTCCTTAGTGAGGCTGGAGATATATTACTTCCTCTTGACAAAGGATTAATAACTAAAAATGATTTTAAAGGTGAACTTGGAGACTTAGTTCTAAACCCAGCTATTGGAAGAGAAAATAATAATGAAATAACTATATTTAAGTCTGTTGGAACTGCTGTATTAGATATAGCATGTGGATATGAAATTATTTCAAAAGCACAAGAATTAAATCTTGGTACAAAAGTAGATATGTAAAAATTTAGACTAGAAACCTAAAATTAAGTTTCTAGTCTTCTTTATTCATGTATTTCTAGTGGTAATCCGTCTGGATCAAAGAAAAAAACCATCTTTTTACCATCAAAATTATCATACCTTAGTCCTTCATGCACAATATCTAATCTGTCAAACTCCTCAAGAACTTCTTCTACACTATCTACTCTAAAAGCCAGATGTCGAAGTCCTGTATATTCTGGAGAAGGCATAGGTGGTCTTAAAGGAGCATCTTTTTTTATAAAAATCTCAAGAACTATATCCCCTTTTTTTACATTTAACAAAATATCATTTTTTTCAGGTCTATTATACTCACTAATCTTTTCAAATTTCAATTTATTAATATAAAAATCAGTAGTTTTATTGTAGTCAGTTCCTATAATTGCTATATGATGTATTTTAGATAGTTTCATTATTTTCCTCTAGTTTATTTTCTATTTTTTCTAGTTCATAGTTTCTAACTATAGCTACAACTTTATTTAATTCTAGTGGATCTACTTGTTCATAATCACCTTGTTCAGTATATGCAAATGATACTTCTTCACCACGTGTTGTCGGATCATTTTCGTATTCTTTAAATGTTCCGTGAATTTGATTCACACTTGTTTTATCTAATAACCTTACTACATTTTTAGAGTCAATACCAGCTCCAGCAAGAATTTCTATATGTTTTCCATATTTTTCTTGGAATATTTTTAATAACTTACTACCACGAA
>CAUUEM010000088.1:0-5651 GCA_963544045.1 uncultured Gemella sp.
ACCTTTTTTAATAAATTTATCTTCATATTCAGTATGAATATTATCTTCTTCATAAACACTATTAGTTAAATCTAAAGATAATTTATTAAAGATATACCCATACTTCGCATAACTCATCAAGCTATATTCAAATAATCCTTGGTTATCTGTTTTTTGAACTATCTTTTTATCTCCATTTAAGATTACTTCATAACGACTTAAGAAAGTATGATAAGTTAGACGACGTTTTTCATGTCTAGTTTTAGGCCATGGATCTGAAAAATTTAAGTAAAGCTGATCAACTTCTTCATCTGCAAAATACTCTAATAAATCTTCAGCATTTCCAGAGATAAGTTTTAAATTATTTCTATGTGTTTCTTCTACTTTATCTAATAAGAATGTTAAAACTGTAGGTTGTGCTTCCATAGCTATAAAATTAATATTAGGATTCTTTTCTGCAAGTGTATGTATAAATTTTCCTTTACCACTACCAATTTCTAAGTGTATTGGATTGTTATTTCCAAATATTTCTCTCCACTTACCTTTATTATATTTGGGTTGTAAAAAAACAACCGGGCTATTTTCAAGACGCTCTCTTGCATCTGCTCTATTTCGAACTCTCATTAATATTCCTTTCTATTTAATTTCAATTGTTTTGTTAAATAAATCTGAGTTTGATAATATTTTTTCTTTTGATCCAAGCACACATACGTATGCCTTATCTTTCATATTAGCAAAATTGCTTGAAAGTTTATTAATATCATCTACATTTGTATTCTTTATTTCTTCAACAATTTCATCATACTTTGTAAATGGTGAATTAGTAAGATATAAGTTTAAAGAGTATGTTGCTAGCGCACTTGGAGACATAATTACATCTAATGTATTTAATGTACCAATAATATATTTATTCATTTCTTTATCATCGGAAGTAAAATTCTTAACATATTTATCTATATTATAATAAATATCAAGTGTTTCTTTTAAATTCGGATCACGATAAGACCATAAATTAAAGTCACCAAATGCGTTAAATATGGCTCCTGCACCGTATGCACCATTTTTCACTCGAATATTATTCCATAAATAATCTAAACTTAAAATATGTCTTAAAACAAGATGACTACCAGAGTAATTATCTATGTTATAACCTAATCCAACATACTGTACTAGAGAATCAAAATAAAATCCTTCCGAATATCCTGAAGTTTCAAAATTTAGTGTAAACCCATCTTGCTTTTCAGTATCATTATATAACTTATCCGTATACACTGATATATCTTTTTTATAATTTGAATACTCTTCTTCACTACCTACAAAATTAATTAATACTCTAGAACTACTAAATATTAAATTTGAAACTGTATTTAATTGATTAATAATTTCACTAAATTTATTCTCAAAGTTATTCAATAATTCTAATATAAATAAGTAGAACTCATGTTCACTATGATATGAAGCTAATTTACTTTGAGGGTTGAAATAGCTACTAATTCTTCTTGCTACAAATGCATGTCCAGCATTTTTAAATTTACTTTCTAACATTAACTTAATTTCTAAAAGGACATTATATAAAGCATCTTTATCACTGAAATCAACATTTAGTGTTGTTTCCTCTAAAATACTTGCTAGTTCTTTAACCTTTTCGACTAAGTTTTTAGCAGTTATAATAAATTTAACTTCACATTCTTCGCTTTGATACTTTCTTATTACATCAATATATGAGCTTAGGCCTCCCAGATTAAATCCCATATCCTTAATAATTTCTGCTTCAGTTTTATTTTTAGTATTAAAATTAAATAATAAATATTTTAATAGGGAAGAATATTGAATTTGCTCGATAGTGAAATCCGTAATATCAAATAAAAATTTAGAATAAGAAATTCCATTTGTTACAGTATTAAAGTGCGCAAAATTAATACTTCCTACTTTTTCAAATGAAGTTTCAGTAAATGGATTTTTCAATGCTACTTCACTTGCTTCTACACATTTAATTTTATTTAAATCTTCTTTCTTATCAGGAGTATTTTGCCATTCTTGTAGTTTTTTAGTATCTTCAATAATTTCCTCAATTTGTTCATTTGATAATGAATTTTTATATTCTGCTAAGTCTTTTTCTCTATTTTCTTTAACAGTTGTAGGTATTAAGTGAGTTATTGCCTGTTTGTTATTGTCTAAGATAAACTGTTTAGCTAAATTCTCATAATTTTTTCTATCACAATTTTGTTGTAAACTATCAATCATACTATCTAAATCAAATGCTTTAAAGATATCATTATCATCATATAGCCATGTGCGTAATAATCTTATAGCATAAGATACCCCTTTTGGTGATGATGTTTTATTTACTTCTTCTTTTATACTGAAATTCTTTTTGTTAATAGATGCCTGAACTTGTTCATAATCAAATCCATTATTTATGATTTTAGCAAGTAAATTTTTATATAATGTATCTAATTCCTCTAGTTTATTATCATTAACATATTTAAAGATAATAGAATAAACTGTTTCTTTTCTGTCTTTTTGTAAATAACTATATACATCTTCACAAATTCCATTATCAATAAAAAACTTTCTAAATTCAGTATTACTACTTCCTAATAGAATATCATCAATTATATCGATATTTTCAATTTCACTGAATTTATTGCTGTCTCCAAGTATGTAATTATATGCTACATACGCTTTATCTTTTACGTCTTCATTGAAGTATTCATGTCTTTTTATTTCATTCGTAAAATTATTTTGTCTATTAAGTTTGTAACTAGAATAGTCTCTGTATTCATAATTATTCAAGTAACTATCAATATGATCAAGATATTGTTCTACATTAATATCTCCATATAAAACAATATAACTATTACTTGGGTGGTAGTTATAATCATATGTACTTAGAAACTCCTCCTGAGTAATAGAAGGGATAGCCTCCGGCTTTCCACCAAAACAATATTTATATGGTGTTTCACTAAATAGATGTTCTGATATATATTGATCAAGAACTTCATCAACAGAAGAGTATTCACCCTTCATTTCGTTATAAACAACACCTTTATAAATAAGTTCATCTTTTTTATCTTCTAGATGATAATGCCAGCCTTCTTGTGCCAAAATATTCGGATTATTTTTTAAATTTGGATTGAATACTGCATCTAAGTATATATCCATTAGTATTTCCAAATCTTTTTCATTTTTAGAAGATACTGGATACATGGTCTTATCAGGAAATGTCATAGCATTTAAAAATGTATTAAAAGAACCTTTAAGTAATTCTACAAAAGGTTCTTTTACTGGATATTTCGCTGAACCACATAAAACAGAATGCTCTAAAATATGAAAAATACCATTATCACTGTATGGAACAGTTTTAAAACTTATGCTAAAACTTTTATTTATATCATCATTTTTCAGAAATACAAGTTTTGCTTGTGTTTTTTCATGCTTATATAAATAAGCATCAGTATTTATATTTTTTAGATATTTCTTTTCTAATAGTTCAAATGTCATATAATATTTGATATAGTAGATTACATTTTTAATAATGTAAGAACGTCATAACCTTGTAGTTTGTCCATACCATTTAGCCCATCTAATTCGATTAAGAACGCTATCCCTACTACAATTCCTCCTAATTCTTCTACTAATTTTATAGTTGCCTCAATTGTCCCACCAGTTGCTAATAAATCATCGGTAATTAATACTCGTTGACCTGGTTTAATAGCATCTTTATGCATTGTTAAAGTGTTACTACCATATTCTAAGTCATATTGATAACTAATAACTTCACGAGGTAATTTATTTGGTTTTCTTACAGGAACAAAGCCTATACCTAGTGAATAAGACACAGGACAACCTATAATAAACCCACGAGCTTCAGGTCCTACTACAACATCAACTTTTCTTTCTTTAGCATAACTCACTATTTGATCAGTTGCATATTTATACGCTTCTCCGTTTGCCATTAATGTAGTAATATCTTTAAAGCTAATACCTTCTTTTGGCCAATCTTCCACGATTGAAATATATTTTTCTAAATTCATCTATTTATTAATCTCCTAAAAGTTTTCTTAACTCATTTATTATACTATAATTATTGCAATTAAGCAATTTTTACATAACTTGACTTTTAAATTAATTAAAATCCCTATTTCTTATATAACCTAGTAGTATACAAAACCTTTTTATTCATTCTGTATTTAATTAGGAAATGAATTTTAACTTTGTTTTAAATGAACTAAGTATACTAAATAGCTATATTATATGATTTATTATATAATATACTAGTAATAGTAAATCATTAATATCTTAATATATTAAGAAAGGAGTTATCGTGAAAAAATTTTTTGAAAGTAAATTTTTATCTTTAATATTACTTGTTCTCTATATTTGGATTTTAACATGGATAATAATAGCTAAAATGAATTGGGATTTGTTAAAAAATGTTAATATTGACTGGCTAGAGAATCCAAAATTACTACTTCATCCAGGAGTGACATGGCAAACTATTAATCTTACTCCATATATATATATTGACTACATAGAAGTTTTACTTAATATTTTATTTTTTATTCCATTAGGTTTGTATATATATTTAATTAGAAATAAAAATAACATATATTTAACAATCATTTTAGCTTTTCTTCTTAGTTTAACGTATGAATTTATTCAATATATATTTATAATAGGTTCCCCAGATATAACAGATATTATCAATAATACACTAGGTGGATTTTTTGGCTCTATTCTCGTAGTTATTCTGAGACTAATATTCAGAAGTAAAACAAGATTATATATAAATATAATTCTATTTGGGTGTTCAATATATATATTATATAAAATTTTTTATCTATCCTAGAGTATTTATAAAAAATTTTTTATTTTAAATTAACAAAAGCTAAAATAATTGATTTTAAAATAATATCAATCGATAAGCATCCCTATGAATTGATTAAGATAATAATCAATTCATAGGGATGCTTATCTTTTTTATTTAATGTTTTTTCGTAACAAATCTACCATATGTGAATTTGCATTTAATTCTATTTCATTATTTAATTCTATAAAATCATAATTTCCATACTTATTATCTAACGCAGCTTTAATTAAATAATCAGCTACATTAGGGTTTTTAGGTAGTATTGGACCATGTAAATAAGTACCTATTAAATTATTATATAATAAGCCTTCTTTTTTATCTTCATCATTGTTTCCATATCCAACTAAAACATTTCCTAATGTCTCATAGTTATGATAAGTTCTACCCCCATGATTTTCAAAGCCAACGATATTACCAAATCTCTCAGATTCTACTAAAATATTTCCAATTAATCTAGGTGCATCTTTTATTGACTCTGTATAAAAATCGAGAATATTTAAACCAGGTAATTTATCTCCGTCTACAGTTTTGTAGTATTCTCCTAAAAATTGATATCCACCACAAATTGTTAAAGCTGGAATGCCATCCTCTATCGCTGATTTGAACTCATTTTTTATCTTACTGAATTGTTCAGTAGCTATACATTGCTCTCTATCAGATCCGCCACCAATAAAAAATATATCACAATTAGACAGTTTAATACCATCAGTAGAAGTAATATTTTCAACTTTTAAGTCTATTCCGCGCCATTCACATCTTTTCTTCAACGCTATTACATTACCTATATCACCATATAAAT
>CAUUEM010000089.1:0-5622 GCA_963544045.1 uncultured Gemella sp.
TAACTTGCTTTAATTAGTTTATCTAGACCACTTTCATCTATTCCTAATTCTTCTAGGAACATAGCTTTTTCTTCATCTTCAAGTGCAGCCATTTCTTCTTCAATCTTTGCACAAACAACGATAACTTTACTTCCTTCGCTTGCAGCGAATTCACGAACACTTGCAACATGTTTATTAGCATCAACATCTAATAAATCATCTTCACTAACGTTTGCTACATAAAGCATTGGTTTCATTGTTAGTAAGTGTAATCCTTTAGCAATTTTTTGTTCTTCTTTATCTAATTCTAAAAGACGTGCTGGTTTTTCTTCTTTAAGAATATCACGTACTTTAGATAATACTCCAAATTCTGCTACTGCATCTTTATCTTTTTGTTTAGCTTGCTTTTCTACACGTCCTATACGTTTTTCTACACTTTCAAGGTCGGCAAGAATTAACTCTAAGTTAATAACCTCTATATCATATAATGGATCTACTCCACCTGCAACGTGTGTAATATTTTCATCTTCAAAACATCTAACAACTTGGCAAATTGCATCTACTTCACGAATATGACTTAAAAATTTATTCCCAAGCCCTTCACCTTTTGATGCTCCTTTAACAATACCTGCAATGTCTGTAAATTCAAATGATGTTGGTACAGTTTTTTTAGGTTCAACAAGTTCAGTTAATTTATTTAATCTATGGTCTGGAACTTCTACTATTCCTACGTTTGGATCGATAGTTGCGAATGGATAGTTCGCCGCTAATGCTCCTGCTTTTGTTATCGCATTAAAAAGAGTACTTTTTCCTACGTTTGGTAATCCTACTATTCCGGCTGTTAATGCCATAGTATTAATCACTCCTTTTCGTTATATTATTTCGTTTTTTCTTAGGTTTATCCTATTCAACTACACTATTATAACATAAAAACTCTGTCTTATCATTTAATATTACTATATTTACATTATTTTTCTAATAAATTACCCTAATATTATTAGTTAGTATCTAAAAAGATACTAACTATTATAAAAACACGTACTTTACAAATTATATTGCTAGATGTAAACTATATAACAAGGTAATAAATTACCTAATAATTAAAAAGAAGGTAATACTTATGGAAAAATACAATTCAAATATCAAACTAGGCATTGTTACATTAAATGTAGTAAATCTAGAAAAGCAAATTAAATTTTATACAGAATCAATGGGAATGGAATTAATATCAAGCAATGCCCAAGGAGCTACTCTCGGTACTAAAGACAAAACTCCTCTACTTTTCTTAAATAAAGTTGAAGGTACTCTAGTTCACTCATATGGTTTATATCATATAGCCTATTTAGTTCCAAGTAAACAAGACTTAGCAAATATATTACGTCATTTCATTGATACTCATACTCCTCTTGAAGGTGGATCTGACCACGGATATAGTAATGCACTTTATCTAACTGATATAGAAGGTAACGGTATTGAAGTTTATTACGATAAAGATGAAAGTACTTGGGATAAACGTGAGGATGGTAAAATAGTAGGAATTACAGAACAACTTGACGCAGATCACTTATTAAGTATATCAGAAAAAGTAATTCCTTATACTCTTCCTGTTGGTACTACTATTGGTCATATACACCTTAGTGTTAAAAACGCTTCAGAATCAACAAGCTTTTATCAAAAAGTACTTGGATTCAAAGATAAATTCACTGTCCCTAGTGCAAGTTGGATTGCTTATGGAGATTATCATCATCACTTAGCTGTTAACCAGTGGGCTGGTCCTAATCTAAATCTACGTCAAAAAGGCACTCCAGGACTAGCTTATTTTGAGATAATATTTGTCAATAATGCTACCTATACTAATATTATTAACAATATAAAAGAAAACAATATTAATATTGTTCAAAAATTAGCTAATAAAACTATTATTACTGATCCAAATGGAATAGAGATTCATCTAATAAATCAATAATTCTATTACTGGTATAGTCAAATTAATGATAAAATACATTTAAGTATGTTATAATAGTAAATATAAAAGAATACCAATATATAATATTATAATTTTACTAGGAGGTAACTATCATTAAATATCGTAAAGCAAATATAAACGAAATCGACACATTGGCTAATATATGTTAAGAAGCTTTTATAGACTATCCATTATTCGCACTGCTAAAATCAAATATTTACCTATGCAGATTATCTATTAGCTTTATACAAACTTCTTATTAAGCTTTATATAAAATTTGGAATTTGTATAGTTGTTGAAAAAGACAAAATTCCTGTAGGAGTAGCATTACTTCATACAAAAGATATTTCTCTCTTTAAATATATTATCCACAGTGGAATATCTTGTATCAATATACAATATTTTATCATTTTTCGTGTTTAACGATAAAACTACTGAGTACCTGAGAAAAGAAACAGATCTAGACTGGTATTTAATGATTTTAGCTATATCTCCAAAATACCAGGGGCAAAATGTAGGAAGTGAATTCTTAAACTATATTGATACTTTTGTTATGGATAATAATGGTAACTCATTATCATTTGTTACAAATATTGAAAAGAATAAGCACTTTTACATGAAAAATAATTATGAAAACGTTAATTATAAAGAGTTAGATTTCCGTGGTAAAAAAGTAGATAACTGGAGTTTTAGAAAAATTTATAAATAGGGTTTAATTTAAAAAAACTAGTAGAAATATCTACTAGTTTTTTTAGGTTCTATTTATTAACTTTTACTTTTTCTTTTTTAATGATACTAGTAAATACTAATACTATACCTACTATTGCAACATAAGTTAATTCTTTAGTAGCTTCATTCCATAATCCTTGACCAAAGAATAGTATATTTTTAACTCCATCATAAAGCATACGCATTGGCAACCATGGTGTTACCCATTTTGTATAGAAACCATTTAACATCTCTGGTGCTAATTGTAATAATGGTAACCCAAAGAATAATAGCAATACAAATATTGGTACTCCTGCAATACCTAAGATACTTAATGTACCAAATATTAGTAACATAAATGCAAATATACTAATACCTAAAAAAGTTGCAGTTACTGAATAATTATCTACAGATACGCCTAAAATCCATTCTACTAATTGTGGTGCTAATAAGCCACCAACTATAGAAACTAATCCTATAATACCAATTTCTGTTGTTCTTCGAAGAGCTTTTCCTTTAACTGAGTTTGATTCTTTTCTTCCAAAATAAAATAGTAAAATACTACCTAATAAACTAGAAATCCAAACTGGAGTGAAAAATACTGCTGGTGCACTAGAAAAATCACCTGTAGTATTAATATTTTCAACATTCACTTTTACTGGATTCATTAAATTTTCTACTACTTTTGCAGGAAGTGGTTGATTAGCTGCTTCAGCACGTTTTATTATTTGAGTACTTACTGCATCACCACTTTTATTTGCTATTTGTGTTAATAATTGAGTTACTTGTGTTGATACTTGACTATTTTTACCTTGATTTACTACTACTGTGTATTCTGGAAACTGTGGATTTGGTGTAGCTAATGTTGCTAAATTTTTTGTATAATTTTCTGAAATTACTAATGCTCCGTAGTATTCTCCATTATTCATTTTTTCTACAGCTTCATCTTTTGAATCAACTTCTACCCATTTAACACTTAATTTGTCACTTAAAGTAGAATTTTGTTTAAGTTTTTCTACCATGGCTGTAGTTGTTTCATTTTTATCTTGATTTACTATTGCTAAAGGTAAATCTGTTATTTTTGGATTTACTACTGGTATTTGAGTACTCATAAATATACTCATTATTACCGATACAGCAGCAAGAAGTATTCCTATTATTTTTCCGTATTTTTTCATTGTCTTTTCCTCCATTTCATATTTAGAAGTTATCTTCTAAAGTATGTAAATTTCTTTCTTTATTTTTTGCAACATTATGTTGCTTTTTCGATGTTTTTATTATATACTCTTTATAAATAAAAAACGAGAATCAAATTACACCAACTTGTTGCATTTTCAACAACATGTACTAAATTGTTTCTTTTAAAATAAAAAAAGGATATTTCTATGGCATATATAAAAAAAACAACAAAAACTCAGAAAAAATTTGGAGAAACACTACTAAAATTAATGGAAACTAAAAAATTCGAAGCGATTACTGTTAATGATATTACAGAACTTGCTGACGTTAATCGTTCTACATTTTATCGACACTATCTTGATAAATACGATCTTCTAGAAAAAATTGAAGATAATATATTAAATCATGTTATTTCATATCACTCTAATACTATTGAGCAAATCAATAAAAAAAAGATTAATAAAGATTTTAATCTTACTGATTATGTTAATATTAATAATAATTTTTTTATTGTATTTAAAGAGCATTTAAAAGAAATCACTATATTACTTAGTTCCAACGGAAGCAATAGCTTTAGAAAAAAATTACGTTTAACTATGCTTGATATTTTTAAAAAAACATTTAATCTTGCTACTTTTAATGCTAGCAATCAAGAAAAAGAATTATTATTCCAATTCTTAGTTGGCGGCTTTATAGCTATATTAGATTATTGGTCTGAAAATCCCGAATTAACTACAGATGAATTATTCTCATTTTATATTTCTGCTGTTTCTAACGGTATTGTTAATTTTGTAAAAGAAAAAATGATATAACATAAAAAAGACAACAAAACAGAATGTTTGTTGTCTTTAATTTTCTTTAAGAATGTTTTTCTATTATCTTTTTTATCTTTTTATTAAACTCTCGTCGTGGCATCATAATGTTATTGTCACATTTTAAACATTTTATTTTTATATCTGCACCCATACGAGTAATTTGCCATCTATTAGTGCCACATGGATGTTGTTTTTTCATTTCAACAATATCATTTAAACCATATTCCATTGTTTAACTCTCCTACTTTTCTTCTAATAATGTTAATTTATCTTTAAACTCGTTATAAAAATCTTTTCTTAACATTGTTTCTACATTTTCTTTTTTTCCTACTTTTGCTTTTCCAACTATATTTAATGTAAGGATATTATCTGCAATTTGCTCAATATTATTAACATGTAATTTATCATTTTTATAAATAAAATTATGATATTTATCATTATTATTTGCTACATCTAATATTTTTTGGATTCGCTCTTCTATAGCTTCTATTGTTTCATCTATTTGAATGGAAAATTTAACTTCTGCCAAGTTATATGTCAATGAATAATTGATTACTTGATTAATAGAACCATTAGGTATAAAGTAAATCTCACCATTACCTGAACGAATCTTTGTTGAGCGTAATCCTAAAGACATTACACTACCACCAGCGATGAATGCAGCTTGATTATATAATTTCACTTCATCACCAACATCAAATTGTCCCTCTAGAATAATGAAAAATCCAGAGATTATGTCTTTAACTAAACTTTGAGCACCAAACCCAATTGCAACCGATGCTATACCAGCACTTGCTACTATACTAGTTGTATTTATACCAAGTGTTGATAAGATTTGGAAAAATGCAATAAAATAGATTGTGTATCTAATCGCACTTCTAATGAGCTTATGAAGTGTTTTTGATCTTTTTTCATTAGACTTAATTTTGAATTTTTTATTAGCATTATCTTTCGTTAGCATAATATAATCTACTA
>CAUUEM010000090.1:0-5541 GCA_963544045.1 uncultured Gemella sp.
TACGTAATTATTTTTACGAGTATTTATTAACAACGCCGCAGTTGCGTTAATCATTAGATTTCTTAAATCTGTATGATGCAAAGAAATCTTATTGAGTAACGTACTCAAGAATATCCCAAGGATAGGGAGGAATACGACTCTATCCTTGGTTGATATTCACTGTAGGAACTAAGAATTTCTTCATCCTTTCATCTTCGAAATTCAAGTTCTTTTTGCATACGTTGTACGTAAGTATTTCTACCTAACTATTATTGACAACGCCGCAGTTGCACTACTCAGTCAACGCAGCAGTTGGAACTAGGAATTTTTTCATCCTTGCGTCTTCAAAATTCAAGTTCCTTTTGCATACGTTGTACGTAAGTATTTCTTCGTGTCTTCTTCACTCGAAATACTAACGTACAACGCAAAAAAGCATCGCCGAAGCGATGCTTTAAGTACTTATATATTAAGCAGAAAGAACTTTTCTTCCTTTAGCTCTACGTCTAGCTAATACATTTCTTCCGTTTTTAGTGCTCATTCTAGCTCTAAATCCGTGTACTTTTGAATGTTTTCTTTTATTTGGTTGATACGTACGTTTCATTTTATCCTCCTCGAGTTTTCTTTAATTCTTAATAGATAGATGTAATAACTGATTTAGTTTAACATATCTAGCTTAATTAATCAAGAAGAAACCTTTAAAAATTTTAAAAAATATAGCTCAAATAGAGATATTTATTAAAAACTTATTTAACAAATAAAAAAATATATATTTAAAAGTTTTCCACAGATTTAGTTAGTTTTTCATAGAATAACTGTTAAAAAGTTATGAATATGTTCAAAATTCATTTTCAAAACTAACTGTTTTTCCACAAAAATTTATACTTTTTCACAATTTCACTTAATAAAGTTTTCCACAGTTGTGAATTATGTGTGAAAAAATATTAAATTACTTTTCTTATAATATTCTTAACTGTTAAAAACTTGTTGTTTTTCTTTTTACTTTTTATAAAATTTATTCTTTTTTTACGTTTTCCACAGATATTTTCTTTTAGTTTTTCATAGTTATTAAAAGTTTTTCCACAGACTGTGAATAACTTTAATTTTTTATTTGGTTTATCTCTTTTTTTATGATATAATTTAGTGTACATTTTTTTAAGGAGGGATTTTTTTTTGAGTAATTCTAATTTTTTATGGGAGATTATTCTTAAAGAATTAAAAGCAGAACTTCCTGCTCAAGTTTTTGAAACTTGGTTTTTAGGTGCCTCTATTGATAAAGTTGATTTTGCTAATAAGATTATCGTAATTACTAGTAAAGAAGCTCTTGTATCTCAATTTATTCATGGAGCTTACGATGCGCGTCTTAAGCAAATATTAAAAAATACTACTGGTTTTGATTTTAATATTGAGTATGATTCACTTGATAATAATTTTGAAATACCTGAAAAACCAACTAAAACAACACCTGCTGCTGAAGATATTATTAGACAGAACTTCTTGCAAGGTAATAAGCCTTCTGGAGCTCAACACTTTTATCAGAAACAAAGTTTACCTTTAGATGAATATAAAAAGCCTGTTTCTTCTAATAATGCTTTTAACAGCAAAAAGAATCCAACACTTAATAAAAACTATACGTTTGATAATTTTGTCGTTGGTGCTGGTAATATATATGCTCATAACGTTGCTTATAACGTTGCTGATTCTCCTGGTGGTATCTATAACCCCTTATTTATCTATGGTGGAGCTGGATTAGGTAAAACACACCTTTTACATGCTATAGGTAATGAAATGGAGAAAAACTTTCCTGAGTTTAAAATAGAGTGCATTTCTTCGGAAAAATTCTTAAATGAGTTTTTAGCCTCTATTAAACCTATGAAAAATAAAAATGATAATGCTGATGAAGATTTCAGACGTAAGTATCGTGAGATAGATGCCTTACTTATAGATGATATTCAATTTTTATCTGGAAAAACTGAAACGCAAAATGCATTTTTCCACACTTTTAACGAGCTTCAAATGAATCAAAAACAAATAGTTCTTATAAGTGATAAGTCACCTTCTCAACTTAATGACCTAGAAGATCGTCTTGTTACTCGATTTGAACAAGGTGTTACTACAGATATTACACCACCGGACTTTGAAACTCGTATGGCTATATTAAAATATAAATGTACTCAATTTGATATTGAATTAGATGAAGAGACTCTTATATATATTTCTAATAATGTTTCATCTAATATAAGAGAATTAGAAGGTGTTTTAAAGAGTATTAAATCTATGTCAGCTACAATGAATAAAAAACCTTCTCTTCATATTGCAGAAGAAATATTAAAAGATGTGAGAAAAGCTCCTCGAAAAAATATTTCACCTGATCATATTATTAATGCTTGTTCTGATTTTTATTCTATTAGAAAAGATGATATTCTTTCTTCTACTAGGAAAAAAGAAGTTGTTCAAGCTAGAAATATAGCTATTTACTTATGTCGTGAACTTACTAATCTATCGTTTCCTGCGATAGGTCAACACTTTAATAAGGACCATACTTCTATTCTTTATTCATTTAATAAGATAGCTAAGTTAAATGAAGATGAATTCCCTGATATTTTTGAAAACATCTCTATGATTAAAGAAAAGTTAGGTCAAATATAATAGCTGTTAATAAATATTAACCTTTTGTGTTAGTTATTAACAAGTTATTCACAGCAAACTTTACAATTTATTTTTAATTTGGGTGGAGTTTTCCACAGTGTTAACAGCCCTTATTATTATTATTTTATTTAATATATATTATATATAAGGAGACAAAATGAAATTTACTATAGAAAAATCTGATTTTTTAGAAGGTCTAAATCATGTTGCTAGAGTTATAGCTCCTAATTCTCTTTTTGAAATTTTAAAAGGAATTAAATTAGAACTATCTTCTAACAACTTAGTATTAAAAGCAAGTGATTCTTTAGTATCTGTTGAATTTATAATAGATGCTTATAAAGATGATAAAGAAATTATAACTATAGAAGAAGAAGGACAAGTTGTATTACCTTCTCGTAATTTTATAGAAATTATAAGAAAAGCACCTACTAATCTTATTGAATTTGAAAGTACAGATTCATTTATTAAAATTCATTCAGGTAAGAGTGAATTTAATATTAAAGGTTATGATGCAATGGAATATCCAGAATTTCCTGTAATATCTAGAGAAAATAGTCTTAAATTAGAAGCTACAGTATTTAATGATATAATTAGAGAAACAGTGTTCTGTACAGCTCCTAATGATCAAAGACCTATTTTAGAAGGTGTTAACTTCTCATTAAAAAATAAAATTTTAACTGCGACTGCTACAGACTCTTATCGTCTGAGTAGAAGACAAGTAGTTTTAAATGATGAAGATGCAGAAAAAGAATTTAATCTAATTATTCCACGTAAAGCTCTAACATACTTCCAAAGAATGATAGAAACTGGTGGAGATGAAGTTGAAATTTTCTATGAAAATAATAGAATAGTTCTTTATTATCAAAATGTAGTTTATACTGTTTTATTAATAAGTGGTAATTATCCAAATACAGAAAAACTAATCCCAACTATGTTTGAATGTTCATTTACTGCTAATAGTAGAGAGTTTTACAATGCTGTTGATAGAATTTCACTTATGAGCAGAGAAGATAAAGATGATATTATTAAATTAGTAGTAACTGAGGGTAACTTAGAAATTTCTTCACAAGCTAAAGATTTAGGTAGTGCTGTTGAAGAATTACAAGTTAATTCAAAATTAGAAGATGATAGTTTTGAAATATCAGTATCAGGAAAATATTTAAAAGATGCTGTTTCAGCTATTGCTTCTGAGGAAATCGTAATTAAGTTCTCTGGTGAATTAACTGCATTTATAGTTCAACCAAGTGATTATCATAGAGATATAATTGAACTTATTCTACCGGTAAGAACTTATTAATAAAAAAAATAAAATAGAAGTAGAATGAATAGTTATTAATTGTTTATTCTATCTTCTTTTTTGTGAGAAAGATTTGAGAAAGGGTATATAATGACAAAAAATATAAATAAAGTAATTATTATATTAGGTATAGTTTTATTAGGTATGATACTTAGATCGCCTATTACTTCTGTAGGGGCAATATCTGGACCATTAAAAGGTATCTTAAATATAAATAATACAGTAGTTGGTTTAATAACAACAATTCCACTAATAGCATTCGCTTTATGTAGTCCGGTTGTTAGTAAATTTTCTGGAAAGTTAGGTTTAGAAAAAACAGTATTTTATTCTGCATTAATTATTGCTATAGGATTAGGATTAAGATTTTATCTAAATACTTATATGTTTTTCATCGCTACATTTATAGTAGGTGTGGGAATAACAGTAGGTAATGTATTATTACCAGGGATAGCTAAAAAATATTTCCCAGAAAATCTAGGAGTTATGACTGGTTTTTATGCAGTTGTAATGAATGTAAGTGCTGCTTTTGCTGCGGGAATAAGTTATCCAATAGCAAGTTCTAATATAGGAGGTACTGAATTTTCTATAGGATTAGCTGTTAATATTTGGATAGTTATAGCTATCTTAAATGCAATAGTTTACTTATATATTTCTAGAAAGTCTACTGTAGAAAACGTAGTAACAGAAAAATCTGATGGTATTAGACATTACTTAGGTAGTTTAAAAATGTGGACTTTAACTTTAAGTATGGGATTACAATCAGCATTATTCTATTGTAGTGTTTCTTGGTTTTCTGAAATAATGATAAGTAAAGGATTTTCTCCAGAAGCGGCTGGATTACTATTATCAATAAGTCAATTTGCACAGTTTCCATCAACATTCTTAGTACCTATATTTGCAGATAAGTTAAAAAATAAACTAATTATTCCTATTTTTATAGTAGTAGGATATATTGGATCGTTATTAGGAATGGTAAATGTACATGGTAACTTTACATTAATGGCAATCTTAGTAATTATTTTTGCTTTATCTGGAGGAGGATCATTCTCTTATGTAATGTATCTATTTTCAGCAAAAGCAAGAAATGAAAAAGAATCAGCTAATATTTCAGGATTAGCTCAGTCAGGTGGTTATTTACTTGCTGCAATATTCCCTCCACTATTAGGATATATAAGAGATATATCAAACTGGGATGTGGCAATATACATACTAATAATAACATCAGTAGCATTGTTAGTTACATTAGTACACTGTAGTTCAGATGGAAATATTATAGAAGATTAAAAAATAAAAAATATCAAGTAAAATAATACTTGATATTTTTTTATTTTAAGTAACTCAATGCTGTTATACTAAGAGATAATTAAAATATTAAAATGAAAATGAAGAAAAATCTATCAAAAATTCTATAAAAAATTAATATTAAAATATTTGGAATTCAATCAATAAGGTAATATATTAATTTCATTTAATATAAAACTCTTTAAACTTTGATATTAAAAGCTTTTTTAGAAGTCTATCAAATTCAAAAACAAATAAAGCGTTTTATTATTTTAAGATAGCACTTTCAAAATATATATAAATTAAAAGAAAATAATTAATTTAATATGAAAATTAAT
>CAUUEM010000091.1:0-5376 GCA_963544045.1 uncultured Gemella sp.
AATACCGACCTCCAAAAAGTTAGATTTTTTGGTCTAACTTTTTGGGGTCGGTACACTAGAATAACTTTAGTTTTGCTTTTTTTACTAAATAAATATTAAAGTTAATTATTGAATAAAGGTATAAATTAAAAGAAGTCGAGCAACTTTTAAGTTGCTCGACTTCTAATCAATCAATATAAAATCTATGTTGAATGATATTGAATTCTTTAGTGTATTATAAATGAAAGATTTGTTTAAGGATTTCTGACAAAAAGTTTGTAGTTCTTTTTCTTCAGTTTCTGAATATATGTAGAATATAATATTGCAGGTTTCAATTTTAGGTTCATCATTATAACCTTTAACACCAATTAGAGTTAAAGGATTTTTCAAATTAATATAAATTTTCCCTTCAAGTTCTTCAATTTCAATATTATTTTTTTTACTTTGTTGAATTAAACTGTGAGCAATTCCACCTATGATTGAAGTAGCAAAATAGTTAATACTACTTTTATAATCAGCATTAATATCAAAACTAATTTCACTTGATACATTAATACTATTGTTAGTAGTGTATAATTTGAATTCGTTATTAGTTAAAATTCCCCTATATGATAAGTTGTAATTTGTAGATTCATATATGCTACTCATATAAATTCCTCAGTTCATTTTTAGCTTCTGTAAGGCGAGCTAATTTTTTGTCAATTACTTCCATAGTACTAACAGGTCGATTAGAAAAAGTAGCAAAACCACAATCAGGATTTAACCAAATACGTTCTTTCGGTATAAACTTCATAACTTCTTCAACTCTAGATATAATATCTTCTAAAAGCTCAATTTCATCTGTTCTAGGATTCATAACACCTAACCCCAGTATACAATTCTCTCTAATAATATTACTGCTAAAAAGTGAAGATATTTCTCCAGCTCTAGGTGTAGAGAATTCTAAAGTAAGTATATTGGGTAAGCATGTTTCGAATAAAGGTAATAGTGGTGTATAGGGACCTGTAAGAAGTATACTTTCATCTCTGCTCCAGTTCCCACGACACACATGTAGTGCTACCAATATACCTTTTTCTTTAGCATAAGATATAATAGGTTTAATTAGTTTTGTAGCAAATATTAATTCTTCTGTAGGATCTTTTTTTTCAGATAGTGCTGCACACATAAAGGATCTAGTTTTACCTTCAGAAAATACCACTTCTGTTAAGACTGGTTCATCAAATTGAACTATATCAATTCCTAAATGAGCTAATGTATCGACTTCTTGTTTTAATACTTGAATAATATCTTCACCAAGTTCTTCCTTATTAGAATAATATTTCTGTGATAGTGCAGGTAACCACATTGAACGAGTCATTAAGTATGGACCTGGAAGAGTTGCTTTGATTTTCTTTTTTGTTAATTTTTTTAATGCTACCATCTCATCAGCCACTAATGGTTTATTATATGTTATTTTTCCAGTACAAATAGCATTCTTTATGCTGATAGCAGGAACATCTAATATTTCCAAGATTTGTTCAAATCCTTGTTTATCTTCAATATAATCAAACATATCCGCCATACTCATCATAGAGACACCATTAAGCTTTTCAGCTATAAAAGAAACATAGTTATCACGGCTTAATTCTCCGTTTGTAATAATGTCAATATCATTATTTTCTTGAAGAGTTACAACATATTTTGTTTCTTCATCTAATAATTCAAAATATGTTGATTCATCTATCTTACCTTTATTAAATTTTCGTTTTGCAGTTAATAGTTTTTTACTTCTAGGCATACTTCCAAGAAGAGAAACTAAGAAAGACGAATTAGACATAACTACTCACCATGAAATTCTTTGAAGAAATCTAAATATTCATTAGCTTCTGTAAGTTGCTTAAATCCTGTTGTACGACCTGGAATCCATTCTTTTAGACCTTCCATATCCATCATTTCTTTATGATCTGGATTGTTATAATCCATTTTATGTAAAACCTCGATAAATTTTTCAAAAAATTCTTTATCTAGTTCTGGATGTCCAGAGAAAATACAGTGATCAAAGAAATCAGTTTTATCTAGTACTTTAATTTGATTTTGATCTAATGTACCATCAGCTAGCCATGCATTATAATTTAAATCCAACATCCAAGTAGCATCCACTTCGCCGTTTTTTAGTGCGAAAGCAGAATCTAATTCTCCACCAACATGGTCACCATGAAGACCAACACCTAAGTCAAAACGTTTTTCTATATAATCTTTTCCATATTCTAGTCCATTTTTGTGAAGATGATTTATTGGTATCAACCTAGCTTGAGGTGAGTCGATCGCTCCAAATCCAATAGTTTTACCTCTAAGATCATCTAACGAGTTTATACCACTATTATTCTTCACTACAATAAATGAACTTCTATCACGGTCGGTATCTCGCATAGAGCCGTTAAGAGCTTTACCATTTGTACGTAAGTGAGAGTCTAACCATGCAAGTGGAGAATTCCATGCAACATCAATTTCTTTTTCTAATAGACCATCAACTTGTGCTTTGTAGTCTTTGTAATAAATGGTTTCTATTGGAAATCCTTCATCTTCAAAAAATTTCTCGATGATTCCCCAAATTACTGTAACCTTTGGATCATAAATTACTGCTCCAACTTTTAATTTTTTCATTAATATTTACCTCGTTTCATTATTTATTTGATATTAATTGTCCTGTTAATATATTTAAAAAGTCTAAACCTGGTGCCATTACTTGTCCAGCTAGTGAGTCGCGCAAAAATCTTTCCATATTTCCATAACGATTATACGCCTTACCACCACAAACTCGCATGCCAAGTCTAGCATTTTCAATTACTTTATCACAAGAGAACGCTCTTGCTGATACTATATTAAGAAATGCATCTTCTTCCTCTTTAGCAAAGCTTTCAGCAGCATTTCTAGATAATAATACAGATGCCTTTGTATTTTTAAAAATTTCTGCCAAATGTAATTGTACAGTTTCTATATCACTTAATGATTTACCGTCAGGATATTTTCTATTTGTAGTATGAGTGACAGCTTCATCTAAAATGGCTTGGCTAAGACCACTGTATACTGCAGCAAGTCCATTAATAAAGAATGGAACGGGGCTTTGAGCTTGTTCATTACCTTTACCTTCAGCACCAATTCTATAATGATAATCTAGTTTAAGATTATTTATACACATTTCACAAGATACATTTGAACGCATACCTAATCCATTCCAAGTACTTGTAGAAAAAGTTAATCCATTAGAATGTAGTGGAAATAGCCACTGTTCTGTTTCACCCACTATTTTATAAGGAACTAGGGTAACATAATAGTCTGCGTAATTACCAGAAGTTACCATACTTTTTTTACCATTAAATAATGCAAATTTTTCTTGAAAATCAACAGTTATTTCTGTAGTATTCATAAAATTAGTACCAGTTCCTGATTCACTGTATGCTAGTGCTAACATTTTTTTATTATATACTACTTCATTGCAAATTTCTTTTTTTAATGCATCACTACCATGGTCTAAAACAGTTACTAGTCCAACATTATGCATCATATAGCATAATCCTACAGATGCAGAATATTCAGAAAATGCCCTGCATACGGCTTCGTGCTCTACTAAAGTTAAACCTTTACCACCAAATTCTTTTGGAATTAAAAGATCTAGATAACCAGCATCTTTAATTCTTTCAAAGATGAATTCGGGAAATTCTCCTTTATCATCAGCATCTTTAGCATATGGTTTAATACTAGTTATTGCAAATTCTTTAGCGTCTTTATAAATATTAGTCATACCTTTTTTCTCCTTAAAATTGTATTAGAATTTAGATATTAATAGATTGGTAATATGAAGAATGTTATGGAATATAAGAACTATTAGTTTTTAAAAGTTATATTCTATGGTAATTGTTGACCAGTTATTGCTTTACCTAACCATATAGTTAAAACATCAACACTTGGAGCCATAATATGACTAGCAAATGCATCTCTTAAAAAGCGTTCCATATTTCCAACTTTATTATATGCTTTTCCGCCACCAACACGCATTCCTAAACGAGCTAGTTCTATTGCAGCCTCACTAGCGAATATTCTTGCAGATAGAATTTTTGCTAGCATATCTTCTTCCTTAGCTAGGAAACTACGTGCAGCCTCATTTGTTCCTAATACAGCAGCATTTGTTTGACTGTATATTTTTGCTAAGTGAATTTGAACAGTTTCAATTTCACTTAGTGATTTTCCGTCAGGATACTTTCTATTTGTAGTATGAGCTACAGCTTCATCTAAAATAGCTTCACAAAGTCCTGAATACACTGCTGCAAGACCAGTTATGAAGTAAGTAGCAACAATTGTAAACACTTGATCTACTCCAGAACCAGCTTCTCCTATTCTCAATTCTTTATCTAATTCGACATCATTTATTGCCATTTGACAAGAAACATTACCACGCATTCCTAAACCATGCCATGTAGAAGTTTTAAATTCTAAACCTTTAGCTTCTAGAGGGAATACCCAGTTATCAATACCACCCTCAACATCCGATGGAGTTAATACTAGATAGTAAGAAGCATATTCTGCTGATGTAACCATACTTTTTAGGCCATTAAATATTACTGAGTTGTCTTTAAAACTAGTTTTGACATCAGAAATATAGAAATGAGTTCCTGTACCAAGTTCGCTGTATGCAAGAGCCATGAATTTTTCATTCTCAACTATATCTTTGCAAATTTTAGTTTTTAAATTATCATCAGCATATGAAAGTACACAGTTTAAGGCAACGTTGTGCATCATATAACATAAACCAACAGTGGCACTAGATTTTGCAAAAGCACGACACGCATCAGCGTGTTCTTGCATATCTTTGCCAAGACCACCTAATTCTGTTGGAATCATTAATTTAAAATATCCTGCACGACCTAATTCTTTGAAAACTTCTTCTGGAAATCTTTCCTTTTCATCAATTTCCTTAGCGATAGGGTCAATGTATTTTTTAGCAAATTCCCTAGCTTCGTTATAAAATGTTGTCATATAGATACCTCCAATATAAAATATATAGTTTATGTAGAAATTATAAACTACATATTTTATATCTGTAAACACTTTCTTACTCTGAAAATTAAGATTTAAATTATTAAATTTAAAATATTTTTATATATATTAAGTAAATGATTTTTTCTTAATACTAATAATAATAAAAGATTTTCAGATATATTATATATTTACTAATATAAAAAAATTAGACATATAAACGATAGCGACTATCAATTAGAGTGAGTGGTTTTGATGATAGTTATTTCAATCGCGGATTAATAAAATAGTTTACAATAATTACAAAAGCTAGTATAATTTATTGTTATATATACTATGAAAGGATGAGATTTATGGCAAATCAGAAAATGGAAAGAAATCTGC
>CAUUEM010000092.1:0-5195 GCA_963544045.1 uncultured Gemella sp.
TTGGTAATGCAAGATATGGATTATCAGTTTTTTACAGAGTCCGTAGAAAGTGAAATGAAATTTGGTAGTGCAGATAATGATTTAGAAAAAATAAATTCTTTATTAATGAAACTTGGTTTAACTGAATTAAAAGATAAAATTCCTTTTGAATTATCAGGTGGACAGAAGCAGAGGTTACTTATTGCAATATCTGCATTGGCAAATGTCAATTTATTAATGTTTGATGAACCAACAAGTGGATTAGACTATGTAAATATGACAAAAGTTAGTGGTATATTAAAAGATTTATCTAAAAATAGTGCGTTAATTGTAGCTACACATGATATAGAATTCTTATATAAAACATGTAATAGAGTTGTATATCTTGATGATAAAGTAATAAAAGAAGATTTTTATTTGAATTTAGAAAATAAAAAGAAAGTAAATAATATTTTTATTAATATGGAGGGTAAATAAAATGAAATTAAAAACAAAAGATTATATATTTTTAGGTATGGCGACAGTATTGTCATTAGTTATCTATATGATAGCTATGGTATTGTCAAGTTTTCTAGGAGCATTTGGTCATAGTATTTCTCCAGGAATATGGGGGCTATTAGGTGGAGTTGTTTTCGTTTATATATGCTACAATTTCAATAAATTTGGTATATTTACTGTATTTATAGCATTGCACATGATTATCTTTTCAATTATGGGGGGATCATACTTACCTTGGTGGATAACTTCGCTTACAGGTGCAATTTTAGCTGATTTAGTTTTGAAAACAGTAGGCTATAATAATATCATAAGTCAATGTTTAGCTCTTAGTTTAATTAATATAGGTAGTGCTTGTGGTGCTTGGATTCCTATAGTGTTCTTTGCTGATTCTTATAAGAGTGATTGGGTAGCAAGAGGACAATCTGTTGAAGCTATGGATGCTTCAATAAAATATGGATCAGGCTCATGGCTACTTTTAGGTATCTTTATTATTATTGTTTTAAGTTCTTTAGGCGTGATAATAGGGAGAAAAATTTTAAATAAATATCAAAGAAAATAAAAATAATACTTGACAATAAATTATATAAGGTGTAGAATTATATGAAATAAAACAAAACCTTAGAAAAGAATAGTAGTGTAGTAAAAAAATTTTAGCGAGCTAGCGTTGGTGAGAGGTTAGTATTTTTTCTAGATGAACGCACTTTTTAGGCAATTATTTATAATTGGTAACTCTGCCTTAAAGAGATTGAGTGGGTATGCTGAATACCAAAAAAAGTGGCAACGCGGATTATTTCGTCTTTTTAAAGTTCATTAGAACTTTAAAAAGACTTTTTATTTATCTGGACACTTTCATATGATGTTATTATTTATTATTGATAACTTTGTTAGCATATCAAAAAGAGTGGCACCGCGAAATTTCGTCTCTTTGTAGCTGATTAGTTTCAGTTGCAAAGAGATTTTTTATTTGTTACTTAATCTTTTCTAAAATATAAAATATAAGGAGATAATCTAATGAAGAAATTAATTTTATTTATAACATCAATAATTACAGTTTTCACATTAACTGCATGTTCAAGCAGTAGTTCGAAAAATAAACTTGAAGAAGTTAAAAGTAAAGGAAAAATAGTTTTAGGTGTATCACCAGACTATGCACCATACGAATTTTTAACAACTGAAAATGGAAATAAAAAAGTTGTTGGAGCAGATATATACTTAGCAGAACAAATTGCTAAAAAATTAGGTGTAGAAGTAGAAATTCAAGAAATGGGATTTGATTCATTAATAGCGTCATTAAATGCAAATAAAGTAGATATGGTTATTTCTGGTATAAATCCTACTGATGAAAGAAAAAAAGCAGTTGATTTTTCAGATGTATACTATACAGGTAAAGGTATCTTTGTTGTAAATAAAGATAGTGATGAAATCAAATCAGTTGATGATTTGAAAAATAAAAAAGTTGGTGTTCAAAAAGGTTCAACATATGAAACTTACGCCAAGGAACAATTAAAAATTAGTGAAAGTAATATTCAATCATTAACTGATGTTCCAAGTTTACTACAAGATTTAAAAAATAAAAAAATTGATGTTGTATTAATACCAGATGATGTTGCTAAAATTGCTATGAATAAATATAGTGATATCAAAATTAGTAGTTTTACAGCAGATAATGATCCAGAAGCAACAGGAATGGCAATAGCATTTAAAAAAGGAAAAAATGATAGCAATAAAGAGCTATTAGAACAAGTTAATGCAGTAATAAAAGAAATTCAAGAGAAAAAAGAATTTGAACAACAACTTGATAAGTATGCTCAAATTGCTGCACAAAGCGAATAAAAGAGAGGTATAAAATAGATGTTTGATTTTCTTCCAAATTATTACACAACATATTTAGATGCAACAATAACAACTTTAAAAGTTTCACTTATTGCACTACTAGCAGGTTTAATATTAGGAATAGTAATTTGTTTAGCAAAAGTTAGTACATACAAAGTGTTCAATATTATAGCTACGATATATGTAGAAATAATTAGAAATACACCTATTCTAGTGCAAATTATGATTATATACTTTGCATTACCAGAAATAGGGATTTCATTTACACCGTTTATGTCAGCAATTATTGCTCTATCAATTAACTCAGGAGCATATGTTAGTGAGATATTCCGTTCTGGAATATTAGCAATTGATAAAGGGCAGATGGAAGCAGGACGTTCACTAGGATTGAGTTATTTCCAAACTATGAAGCTTATAATATTACCACAAGCATTAAAAAATAGTTTACCATCATTAGGGAATGAGTTTATCTCTCTAGTAAAAGAATCTTCTATAGTTTATTTTGTAGGGGTTGCAGATATTATGTTTACTGCAAATACTGTTAAAAATGCTACCTACCAAACATTTGGACCGTACTTAGTAGCTGCAGCAATATATTTTGTTATAACTTCAGTGTTATCACTATTGGTAAAACGTTTAGAAAAAAAACTAGCAAAGTAGGTGAAGGAATTGTTATTAGAAATTAAAAATTTACATAAAAAATTTGGGAAGTTGGAAGTATTAAAAGGTGTAAATATTAGTGTTGAAAAAGGAGAGAAAATCGCAATTTTAGGTTCTAGTGGTAGTGGGAAAAGTACAGCATTACGCTGTATAAACTTATTAGAAACACCAACAAGCGGACAAATTTTATATAAAGGAGAAGACATTACAAAACAAAACATAAATTTATATAGGAAAAAAGTGGGAATGGTATTCCAAAACTTTAATTTATTTCCAAATATGAGTGTATTAGAAAATATTACTTTAGCACCAAAAACTTTTGGTGATGATACTTCGGATAATATAGAGAAAAAAGCTATTGAATTGTTAGATAGAGTTGGGCTAAAAGATAAAAAAGATGTGTATCCTGGTAGTCTATCAGGTGGGCAAAAACAACGTGTAGCAATAGCACGTGCATTAGCAAATTCTCCTGAGGTTCTTTTATTTGATGAACCAACGAGTGCATTAGATCCAGAGATGGTAAAAGAAGTTTTAGATGTAATAAAAGAGTTATCTGAAGAAGGGCTGACAATGGTGATAGTTACTCATGAAATGAACTTTGCGAAAGAAGTTGCGGATAAAGTTATATTTATGGAAGGTGGTGTGGTATTAGAAGAAGGTACACCTACTGAAATTTTTGAAAATCCAAAGGAAGAAAGAACAAAAGAGTTTTTCTCAAAAATATTATAAAAGATATTTCTCAGAAAATTGTAGGATAAATAATGTTCGTAAAAAAACCTTACAATTACTTGCGTAAGGTTTTTTTATTATGTTTTACTATTAACTATTATTGAAAATAATTATTATAATAAAAATAACAATAAAAACATGAACGTTTAGAAGATTGTCTTGACAGAATTTAAAAAAAGGTATATCATTATGTTGTTAAAAAACAAAAAATAAGGAGAATTTTCTTTTATGTTAGAACGTCTTTTTAAATTATCAGAGAATAATACTAATGCAAGAACTGAGATAGTATCAGGACTTATTACGTTTTTCTCTATGAGTTATATATTAGTTGTTAACCCGGCAGTTTTATCAGCTACAGGTATACCATTAGATAGAGTATTTACAGCAACAATAATTGCAATCTTAGTTGGTACACTTATAATGGCATTTGGAGCAAATTATCCAATAGTTATAGCACCAGGTATGGGAATGAACTCATATTTTGCTACACTAGCAGCAACTAGTGGATATAGCTATAAAACGTTGCTTGCTACATGTTTTCTTGGAGCAATAATTTTTGTAGTATTATCAGTAACACGTTTTAGAGAAAGTTTAATAGATTCTATACCTAATAATTTAAAACATGGTATATCAGCAGCGATTGGTTTATTTATTGCTTTCATAGGATTAAAAAATTCATCTATTATCGTTGCTAATGAACATACGATATTATCATTAGGGGATTTAAAAAATCCAGTAACTTATATGACTATTTTTGGTATCTTTGTTATATTAGTGTTATTAGCATTAGAAGTGAAAGGTGCTATCTTTATTGGGATGGCAGTAACAGCAGTGGTTTGTTATTTCACTGGTTTATTAAGGGTAGAAAAAATCTTTGGTATACCACATATGGATTTTAATTTATTATATAATCCTGCGACTGAGAGTATAAATGTTTTTCAATTAGGATTATATGGAATAGTATTTACATTCTTGATGGTAACATTATTTGATACAACTGGTACTATGTTAGCAGTAGCAACTCAGGCTGGATTAGTGAAAAATGGTAAATTATCGAGGGCTAAGGAAGCTCTATTGGCTGATTCTCTAGCAACACTTGCCGCTTCATTATTCGGTAGTACACCAACAAGTGCTTATATAGAGTCTTCATCAGGGGTAGCAAATGGAGGCCGTACAGGTCTAACAGCATTGTCAACTACATTCTTTGTAGTTGTGTCGATTTTCTTTTTCCCGTTAGCTAGTAGTTTAGCCTCAGTACCATCTATAACTTCACCAGCACTAATTATTATAGGTTCGTTTATGATGGAGAGTATTGCAGAAATTGATTGGTCTGATATTACAGAAGCTTTCCCTGCATTCGTAACAATCATTGGTATTCCATTAACTGGGTCTATAAATGATGGTATTGCTTTTGGATTTATATTTTATGTTATTTTAAAATTATCAAAAAGACAATGGAAAGATATACATCCACTAATGTATATATTTGCTATATT
>CAUUEM010000093.1:0-5113 GCA_963544045.1 uncultured Gemella sp.
ACAAAGGGTTATACCCACAGAGAAAACCACCCCTTTTCAGGGGTGGTCATTATTATATAATGTGAAAATATAATGGGAAATATTTCAGTTATTATTCTAAATTTGTAGTTTAAATTTAATTAACACTACTTTAAATATGATTAAATTTGACTTTTAATTATAATATAAGGTTGATTTAAGTGGATTTAAGTTAATTATTATATAATATATTTATCAAATAAATAATTTGAAATAAATTCAAAAGGATGATTTATATGTCGTTTAAGAAATTAAAAAAATTTGAAACTAATAAAGTAGTTTATAAAATAATACGGATGTTAGTAAGTCATCCGAAATTAAAGAAAGCAATTAAAAGTTTATAGATGGAATAACAAAATATGGAAGTAATTATGGAGGCAATCGAAATGAAAAACAATAAATTACTTATAGCAACAAGTTTAACAGCGTTATTAACAACAGGAACAGTAGGAACATTATCAACAACACAAAATATTTTAGCTAATGAATCAAAAACTACTCAGACAAATTCTCAAACAACACTAGAAAAACCTGAAGGTGAAGGGCAAGGTGCTCCAGGAAAACCAGGAGAAGGTGGTTTTGGAGGAAGTGGAAAAGTAAATCAAGGTAGCTCAGCAAATACGATAGTGTCAGACGAAGATAAAAAAGACGAAACATTTACTTCTACTGGTGATGACGAAAATTCATTACGTGTAAAAGGTGCTAAAGTAAATTTAGAAAATGTTGAAGTGAATAAAACAGGCGGTTCTACGTCGAATACAGAAGAAGGTGATTTCTATGGAATGAATGCTGGTTTATTAGCCACTGATAAAGCAACTGTTAATATAAAAAATTCTAAAGTAAAAACAACAGCTCAAAATGGTAATGGAGTATTTAGTTATGGTGAAGGAACAACAGTAAATGTGAGTGATACGGAAATCTATACTACAAATGATAATTCTGGAGGAATTCAAACTACAGGTGGAGCAACTATGAATGCAAATAACCTAAAAGTTAAAACAGAAGGTAATTCATCTGCTGCAATACGTTCAGATAGAGGTGGAGGAACAGTTAATGTAGATGGAGGAGACTATGTTTCTGCAGGCTATAATTCTCCAGCTGTGTATTCTACTGCAGATATAACTGTTAAAAATGCTAATCTAAAAGCTGAAAATTCAGAAGCGTTAGTTATTGAAGGACAAAACTCAATTACACTTGAAAACTCAAATGTTGAAGGAAATATGAGTGATGATAAAGGAAGCAGTTCGGATACCAATGTTCATAATGTGATGATTTATCAGTCAATGTCTGGTGATGCAGAAGTAGGTAAATCTACATTTAATATGACAAAAGGAACATTAACTAATAACAATGGTGATTTAATATATGTAACTAATACAACAAGTGACATATCTCTTGACAATGTAAATATTGTTAATAATGATAGTGGTGGAAGACTATTAGCTGTTCTAGGAAATGATGCTTCACATGGTTGGGGGACAGCTGGATCTAATGGAGGAAACGTGACTTTCACAGCAAAAGATCAAAAGCTAGATGGTAAAATTGAAGTTGATACGGTTTCTACATTAAAATTAACATTATCAGGTTCAACAGAATTTAATGGAACTGTAAATATTGTTGATAATGCTGAAAATGGAGCAGCTGTTGATAATAACGCAGAGGTGATTGTAGGAGAAGGTTCAACATGGAATCTTACAGGAGATGTTAAAATTTCAAAACTAACTAATAATGGAAAAATTAACTTTAATGGTTATAAAATCACATTAGCTGATGGTACAGTAGTTAGTGAATAAATAATTTAAGATATAAGCGGAAATGCTATAATAATAGCATCTCCGCTTATTTATTTCATATATTTATTTCATAATAAGGAGTAACTATTACGATTTATATATCGTAAATCGTAATAGTTACTTAAGATGAAAATCTATTGACTATATAATTAGAACGATATAAAATTAAGGTAAGGATTAAAAATATAGGGGTGAGAAAAAATGGAAAAATGTATATGCGAACATCACTGCCATTGTCACGATGCAGTAGAAGATTGTAAGTGTGGAAATTGTAAAGAAGGAGCTTGCAATTGTAAAGAAGGTTGTGAATGTGGTTGTCATAATGCTAAAGATGATTGTGAATGTGGAAACTGTAAAACAGGGGAATGTCATTGCAATCATAAAGTAGCATAATAATAAAAAGACCTAAAGTTAATTGGCTTTAGGTCTTTTTATATTACATTGTGAATAAGAAGTTTAATATTCCGGCTAATATTAAGAAGATTACACTCCATTTAATTGTTTTAGAAAAGATCTCACTATCTTTATTAACTAAACCTACTGCTGCTGCAGCTACTGCAATAGATTGAGGAGAAATCATTTTTGCTATTGCACCTCCGATAATATTAGATGCAACAAGTAGTGAAGGATCTACAGCGATTTGAGTTGCTGTAACATACTGTAATCCAGCGAATAGTGATCCACTATTTACAACAGAACCAGTTAAGAATACTCCAATCCAACCTAAAATAGGTGAAACTAACGGGAATATTTTTCCTGTATTAGCTAGAGCTAATCCTAATGTTGAAGACATTCCTGAATAAGTAGAAATGTATGCAAAGGCTAGTACAGAACAAATAGTTAAAATAGGTGCCCATAGTTCTAGGATAGTTTCTTTCAATACAATTCCTACTATTCTCGCTTTTATTTTAAATATTACAATTGTTAATATAGCTGCTAACACAATTGCAGTAGTAGTTGAAGTGAAAGGCTCGAAACTGAATATCGCCTTCATCGGAGTTGGCTTTTCGGCAATAGGTGCTACTTTTACTACTGTACTATCAATGTAATAAGGGATCTTAAATACTAAAGAATTAAGAATTCCACGTTTTTGACCAGTTTGTGGATTTGCTGCTTGAACTAATGATTTAAAGAAACTAGTATTTAATATAGTAACAAATACAGTTAATAAAATAAATGGAAGCCAAGCTTTAAAAACTACCTTACCTGATAAATCATGTTTTGTATCGGTAACTTTGCTTTCAGAAGAAAGTATATTTTTAGGACTCCAAAATCTAAGGAATATTATTAAAGCTATTAAACTTACTATAGATGATGCGATATCAACTAATTCTGGGCCTATAAATTCTAATAAAACAAATTCTGTAGTGGCAAAAGAACCACCAGAAACTAGAATTGCTGGAAATGTTTCTTTTATACCTTTAAAACCATCAACCATAAATACAATTAAAAATGTAACTAGAATAGTTATTAGACATAGTATTATAGCTGTATTTTGACCGACTTTTACAGGGTTAAGCTCTGTAAGTGCTGCTGGAACAGTTACTGGAATTCCCATTGCTCCATATGCACCACCTGCAATGTTAGAAACTAAACAAATTGCTGCAGCACTAAGTGGATTAAAACCTAAACCTACTAGAATTGCTGCGGTAATAGCTACAGGTGCTCCAAATCCTGCAGCACCTTCTAAAAAGGCATTAAAAGAAAATCCAATTAATAGTACTTGTATTCTTTTATCTGGAGAAATTGAAGCGATACTTTCTTTCATAATATCAAAGCATCCAATTTTTACAGTCAGTTTATAAAGAAAAATTGCAGCTAATACTATACTTGCTACAGGCCATAAACCAGACACAATACCTTGCTCTGCTGCTCCTGCGACTTTATCTACAGGCATTTTGTAAACAAAAATAGAAATAATAGCTGAAGTAACTATACTTAATGCACCAGCTGTATAACCTTTCAATTTGAAAAAGACAAGTGAAATAAGAAAAATGACAATAGGAATAACTGCAATTAACGCAGATAACCATATATTATTCATTGGATTATATTGTTGTTGCCATACTGTGTTTAATGTCATTATTATGAAAAACCTCCTTTATTTTAATAATGTTAATATAGTATAACGCAAAAATTATAACTTAGCAAGTATTATTTATAAAAAAATTTAAGTCGTTTAATATATTGCATTATATAAAAATAATAAAAATATAAAATAAAATTTATATCTAGATAGTGAAAATTATTTTCATAAAGTCCATTAAAACAAATCATAAGAATAGGAGGAAGGAATTTTATATTAAAATAATGTTGTAATAATAAAGATATATTTAAAATTTATATATGAAAAAATTTATTAGGAAGATTTATTTTTAAGAAAGAGGTAGTGGAACACTCGTGCTGATATAACTGGATAGAGATACGGTAGTAAGAAGTAGGGGGTGATACTCTAATAAAACACTATTAAAAGTTTTCTGAAATTTATTTATTTTCATACTAGTATTCATTATAATATATAAAAGGAGAATGTAATATATCGCTAAATATGATTTTATACAAGAATATAATAATTATATTTAAAATAAGAAAGCGCTTAACAGTTTGCGGGGAAATTCAATATCGTTAATATTAAAATAACAAATATATTCCTTATAATATAATGTGTTAAAATTATTTTTTTAATTTCTTAAAGGCTGTATCTGTAATTTTAGTTTTTTGGTTACAGCGTAATGGTGTTGAAAAAAGCATGCTATAGAAAGATTTCACCGTAATAGAGGAGCTGTATCAGTACAAAAGACTAATCCGACTGAAACAATTTAGTTATTTTATTTGTAACAAATATTCTTATTTATTTCAGTTCAGTAATTTGACTTTTATAATTAAAAGTTGTATATTATTAGAGTAATATATGATTAACATATTTTTAATAAATATATATATACAAATTTTGGAGGTTATTATGGTAAAAACATCAAAAGATTTAACTAAACAAGAGCATTTAGAAATGTATGAACTAATGCACCTTATTAGAGATTTTGATATGGAGTTAAGTAAACTATACTCTCGTGGTTTAGTTCATGGTATGACTCACTATTCAGTAGGGGAGGAAGCAGCTAACGTTGGAGCGATTTATCCATTAAGAAAAGAAGACTTAATGTATTCTAACCACCGTGGTCATGGTCAAACAATAGCAAAAGGTATTGAAATTGATCGCATGATGGCTGAAATTCTAGGTAAAGAAACTGGTCAATGTAAAGGACGTGGAGGAAGTATGCACGTTTACGACCTAGAACAAGGTA
>CAUUEM010000094.1:0-5021 GCA_963544045.1 uncultured Gemella sp.
CTAGCTAAAAATGGAGCAAAGCCTATTTGGTCAGTATTTTCTACATTCTTACAAAGGGCATATGATCAGCTTTCTCACGATATGGCATTAAATAATCAAGCAGGGGTAGTATTAGTCTACGGCGCATCAATAAAATCAATGAATGATGAAAGTCATTTAGGATTTTTTGACATACCATTTATATCTCATATACCAAACTTTGTTTACCTAGCCCCGACTAATAAAGAGGAATATTTAGCAATGTTAGATTGGGCAATTAATCAAGATAAACATCCAGTAGCTATTAGAGTTCCTGTAGGAAGTGTTGTAGAAACTGGTAAAGAAGATACAACAGATTATTCTATTTTAAATAAGAATAAAGTAGTTAAAACAGGAGAGAAGGTTGCAATATTTGGAGTAGGAAACTTTTATAACTTAGCCGAAAAAGTTGTAGAACAACTGAAATCTAAACATAATATAGAAGCAACATTGGTAAATCCAAAGTTCTTAACAGGTTTGGATAAAGAATTATTAAATTCTTTAGAAGAAAATCATAAGTTAGTTGTAACGATTGAAGATGGTATAGTAGAAGGTGGATACGGTCAAACTGTAGCAAGCTTCCTAGGAAATATAGGCTTAAAAGTGCAAAACTACGGGATAAATAAAAAATTCTATGATAGATATAAAGTAGAAGAATTAATGGAAGAAAATGGTTTAACCGTAGATAATATAGTAAAAAATATTATAGAAAGTCTATAAAATAAGTAAAAGCATCCTCAATTTTTTGAGGGTGCTTTTTCTATTTAAAACTATATTATATAAATTATTTTGTTTAGAAATATATGTAGTTAAAGTCATGAGAGTAGGGTTTTATAAAAAATTAAAGCGTTTTTCTTTTTAAGAGAAAATAACTGTATTAATTTTTTGGAACGCTAACATTATAATAAATGTAGGTGGTGAAGCAAATGGAGATTTTTAATTATGATAATAGAAGTTTGAGACTACTGAATATACTAGAATCTAACTTTTTAGTTCAGGATCAATACTTACTAGATGTATTAAAGGTAAGTTCAAAAACTATTAGAAATGAAATAAAATCTTTAAATGAATTATTTGAAGACTGTGCATACATAGAAAATAAAAATTCAAATTATAGTCTTTTTATTACAAAGTTAGAAGAATACTTAAAGAGAAAAAGATCTATATATGAAGCTAGTGTTAATTTTGATTCTAGTAAGGTAAGGCTAGTATATATATTTAAGACATTAGTTTCATCGGGTGAAAGTACACTAATAGACGATTTAGCTTTTGAAATGATAGTTAGTAGAACAACTTTAAATTCCGATATAAAGAAATTAAATGACATTATAAGTAGTTATAATCTTGTTATAAAAGGAAAACCTAATACAGGTATTAAAGTAGTTGGTCTAGAAAAAGATATTAGAATTTTTATTTTAGAAAATATTTTTAATTATATGTACAAGGAAGATATTTTTGATAAAGATGATAATATGTTTTTTGATGAAACATTTGAAAAGTACAAAATTGATAAACAGGCAAAAACTGAATTTTTCAGATACTTAACAGTATCTTTAGATCGATTTGCTAATGGTTTTTTTCTAGACTTTGAAGAAAAGCAATATGAAGAATTACTAAACAACTATGCACAACCTTTTATTAAAGAGATAAGTGATTATATAGAGAATAAATATAAGATAAACTTATCCACTGATGAAATCAAATTTTTAGCGATTTGCTTTGCTACGATGAGAGTTCCTACAAAAATAAATAAAATAAGAGAAAATCTAAAATATACTGAAGAGTATACAAAACTTGTTCAGGAAATTTTAGAAACAGTTGTTTACGAGTATGGACTTGAATTTGATACTTCGGATATAATTGAAGAATTTATCTATCACATATACTTCTTAATGGAGCGTTTAAAATACGGTGTTAGATATAACAACAATATGAAAGAGAAAATTAAAGAACAATATCCGGTATCATATAAAATTGCTAAAACCGCCAGTAAAGTAATTAACAATAAGTATAACTATATAGTTTCAGAAGATGAAATTAGTTATCTAGCAATATATTTTGAAACATTATTGAAGAAAATAAAAGTTCAATCTGAAAATCTAAGTATCTTGTTGGTAACTAATTCAGGACCAGCATATAGCAAACTTATGATAAATGAAATAGAAAGTATAATAGTAAATTCACAAGTATCAGCATACACCACTTTTGAAAAAGTTGATTATAGTAAATTTAATATTATAATTTCTACTGAAGATATAAAGTTTGAAACAGAAACGCCGGTTATTTATCAAAATGAAATTTTAGATAAGATGTACTTGAAAAAAGAAATTAATTTTCTACAATATGTTAATAAAATGAATAATCCTAGTATTCGAGGAATGGAATCAGTATTGCTAAGCTCGATGAGAGAGGAGACATTTTTCAAATGTGATAGCAAAAAAACATATGCTGAAAATATTGATTTTATGATAGAAGAGTTAATAGAACAGCATTTAGTAGATGATAAGTTTTTAAAGAGAATCAGAGAAAGAGAAAAAAAATCGTCTATGATTTTTGAGAAAAATGTAGCATTTCCACATACGATAAATAAACTGGGAGATGATTTAATAATTGCTCTAGGGGTAAGTGAAAAAGGATTTAAGGATAATGAAGACTTAAAACTAATATTTATGGCGTGTGTACCTGAAGGAGAAAAAAATGGGTTGATTTTAGCTAAAACCTATGATGAATTAATTTCTATTATTAAAGATGAAAAATTAATTACAGACATATCTAAAATAGATAATTATGACTTATTAGTAAATTACTTTATAAAAAATACTAATTTATATAGATAGCAATTAGGAGGACATATGAATTTAATAGTTTTAGGAATACTCTTTATTTTAGCGTTTATTTTACAGTATGCTCTAACTTATGTTCAGTTAAATAGTTTCAAACGAAGCTATAGTAAACTTAGACGAATAGGTAGAGTAGTAATAGGAAGAAAAAAAGGTGCTGCACGTGCGGGAGCAATTGTTATGCTAGCTATAGACGATAATGATAAGGTTATCACTGGAGAAGCTATGCAAGGAGTAACAGTACTTGCTAGATTTAAAAAATTTGAATATTTCAATGGTCTTAAAGTAGGGACTATAAATAGAGAAGATTGTAAAGCGATAAAACTATCAGCATCTTTAACTAGTGCAGTGCTTGACGGAGTTGTTAATTATAAAACAATTTCTGCTGGTGGACAGGTTGAAATGGAGCCAAGTCCATTTGGGAAATTAGCAAAAAAATTAAAATTAAATTAAATATTATAAGGAGGACAATATGGATTATATTGTTAAATTAGCATCAGGCTTTACAGGTTTATTTGACGAAGGTGCAAAAGTATTCGTAAGTTGGGTTGGAGGAATCGTACCGAAAGTATTATTACTTCTTGTATTTATGAATGCATTAGTTGCTTTTATTGGACCACACAGAGTAGAAAAATTTGCTAAAGTGTGTTCTAAAAATGTAATTTTAGCTTACGGAATTTTACCATTCGTTTCAGCATTTATGTTAGCAAACCCTATGGCATTATCAATGGGTAAATTTTTACCAGAACGTATGAAACCTAGTTATTATGCATCTGCATCATATCACTGTCATACAAACAGTGGGATATTTCCACACATTAACGTTGGTGAAATTTTCATCTACTTAGGTATTGCAAATGGAATTACTCAATTAGGATTAGACGTTACACCATTAGCAATTAGATACCTTCTTGTAGGGTTAGTAATGAACTTCTTTGCTGGATGGGTTACAGATTTCACAACAAAAATAGTTATGAAACAACAAAAAATTGAATTAAGTAATGAATTAAAAGCGTAGGATTAGGAGAAATAATTATGACATACGGAACAATTAAAATAGAAAAAGGTAGTGGTGGTTTCGGTGGGCCTTTAGTAGTAACTCCAAAACCAGGAAAAGATAAAATTTTATATATCACAGGTGGTGGAGCTGAACCTGAAATCGTAGAAAAAATCGTAAAATTAACAGGTGCTACTGCGGTTAATGGATTTAAAACATCAGTACCAGACGAAGAAATTTTCTTAGCAATTATTGACTGTGGTGGAACATTACGTTGTGGTATTTATCCACAAAAAAGAATTCCAACAGTTAACATTATGCCTGTTGGACCAAGTGGACCACTTGCTAAATTTATTAAAGAAGATATTTATGTTTCAGCTGTAGGATTAGACCAAATCTCATTAGCTGAAGGTAGTGAAGAAGTAGTAGTTGAGGAAAAAACTCAAGAAGAACCAAAACGTGAATTTAAATATAGTGCAGATAAAAAAGTTTCACAAAGTTTAGCAGAAAATGCTAAATCATCTGTTATTCAAAAAATCGGTATGGGTGCTGGTAAAGTAGTTCATACATTATACCAAGCTGCAAGAGATGCAGTTCAATCAATGATTACAACAATTTTACCATTTATGGCATTTGTTGCGATGTTAATAGGGGTTATCCAAGGATCAGGATTTGGTAACTGGTTTGCTAAATTATTAACTCCGCTAGCAGGGAACATCTTTGGATTAGTAGCTTTAGGATTTGTATGTTCTATTCCATTATTATCAGCGTTACTTGGACCTGGTGCAGTAATTGCACAAATTATCGGTACATTAATTGGGGTTGAAATCGGAAAAGGAACTATTCCTCCACAATTAGCATTACCTGCATTATTCGCAATCAATACACAATGTGCTTGTGACTTTATCCCAGTTGGTTTAGGTCTTGCAGAAGCTGAACCAGAAACAGTAGAAGTAGGGGTAGTATCAGTACTTTACTCAAGATTTATTATTGGGGTACCAAGGGTTATCGTAGCTTGGTTAGCAAGCTTTGGAATGTACTCTTAAAATTTTATAGGAAGCGGTCTTCGCTTCCTACATTAACGACATAGTCGACCGTAAATGAAGGAAATAAAAAATAAGCAAAGGAAGAATGATTATGATAATTTATGAAAATACAGTAAAAAG
>CAUUEM010000095.1:0-5016 GCA_963544045.1 uncultured Gemella sp.
TTATAACTCTCTATAGACTCCCACACATTCACCAATTATCTCAACATTTCTAGTTACAATAGGTTCAAACTCTGGATTACACGGATATAAAATCACATTATCATTTTTTACAAATATTTTTTTTAAAGATGCCTCATTCCACTCAGTAAGACGTACAGCAGCAATTTTACCATTACGTACTGAACTTTGTTGACGAATAAATACCAAATCACCATCAAAGATACCAGCTTCAATCATACTATCACCTTTAACACGCAAAGCAAAATCCGCACGCATACCTTGATCAATGAATATATGTTCATCATACTCTTCTTCAATATAGACACCATCACCAGCACAAATTGTACCAAGTATAGGAAGTTTAGAAATATTATCTATTAATTCTTCTGTATCTTCATTAATATGATTATTAGTTGAAGTAGGGAGGGGAGTAATTTCCATATTATCACTTTCGCCAACTAGCCAGTCTGGATTAACTTCTAGAAATTCAGCAATAGCTAATAATTTATCACGTTTAGGTACGTATTTACCTTTAGACCAATCACTAATAGAAGATGGTGTGATTTTTGTTGAACGAGCAAGTTCTGCTTGTTTAATATTCTTTTCTTTTAAACATTGTTTAAATCTAATACTAAATGTTGTAGTCATAAAATGCAATCCTGTCCTTTGTTTATTCTATATATTATTATAAAGTAATCCGTATTAAAAATCAAGAGTATATTTAATTTAATAAAAAAAATTAAGAAACATGAATTTTTTGCTTGATTTTCGGTTTTCCGTATGTTAATATATATATACGAAATGAAATTAAGTTTTACGTATAAAAAGAAAGAAGGTATTATTATGTTTATATATTGGTTAATAGTATTAGTAATTTTAGCGAAAGTTTTTACTTTCTTCGAAACAAACAAAGTTAAAATCGTTAAAAAAAATAAAGTTAATCGTAAAGTTTATTAATAAAACACTATGAAGACTGTATCTACGGTCTATTATTACAAAAAACTGTTTGATAATAACAATTTATCGTTATCATAATTTTTTTAATATAAAAAGTATGTACTAATTTCAAAAAGTATTGTATAATTAACTGTATAATTATAACACTAGGAGGATTTCTTAATGAAATTAGTATTAACTAGACATGGTGAAAGTCAATGGAATCTTGAAAACAGATTTACAGGATGGGTTGATGTAGATATCACAGATAAAGGTAGACAAGAAGCAATTAAAGGTGGTCAAAGTCTTAAAGAATTAGGATTAACTTTTGATGTTGCTTATACTTCATATCAAAAACGTGCAATTAAAACATTAAACTTATTCTTAGAAGAATTAGATTTATTATGGATTCCAGTATACAAAAGCTGGAGACTTAATGAAAGACACTATGGAGCACTTCAAGGATTAAACAAGGCTGAAACTGCTCAAAAATATGGAGATGAACAAGTTCATATTTGGAGAAGAAGTTTTGATGTAGCTCCTCCTCAAGTTGAGAAAGATAGTCCTATGTATCCAGGTAATATTGATAGATACAAAGAAATACCAGAAAATGAAATTCCAACTGGAGAGAGTTTAAAACTTACAATTGATCGTGTACTTCCATACTGGGAAAGTGATATTTCTAAACAAATTAAAGCTGGTAAAAATGTTCTTATTTCTGCCCACGGAAATAGTTTAAGAGCATTAATTAAATATTTATTAAATATTTCTGATGAAAAAATTCTTGATTTAAATTTACCAACAGGTACGCCTTTAGTATTTGAAATTGACGAGAATTTAAATATCATTTCAGCTCCAGAATTATTTTAATATATATTAATTCATGAAAAAAATATTAATATTAATTACAGCCTTGCTTTTTTTGCAAGGTTGTAGTTCTAATAAGTCCTATACAAATGATCAACTTCAAAACTTAACTAATTCAGTACAGATTAACCAGCTTGAAAAAACTGAATTTGATACCAAAAATAATAAATTAATTATTACAATTAAGGATGAAGTTATTAATGAAGAAGATTTTAAATCAATTTTAAAATCATTAAAAATTAATTCATTTAAAGGGGAACAATTATCTTATAATAATCTTACATCTGAAAAATTTGATAATAAAGATTTAACAATAGAGATTTTAACTAAGAACAATAACACATTAACATTTAAGACTAATAATATTGATGAACTAAGTTATAATATCACTGATAAGAAATACTCTAATGATTTTATTAAAAGTAAAATTAAAGATTTTTCAAAAGACGTAATTACTATGGATGAGCTAGTTGGTTCTATTGAAACTGATTTAACTAAAGGGAGAGATTTAGGAGACAAGGCAAATAAGTTTTCTGAATCTAAACAACGTGTTTTAAATGAAATCAGTTTCCTAAAGTCATTATCTAATAATAACACAGATTATGACAAGCTTAATGATGTAAGTAATAGATTAACTTCAATAGAAAAATTAATACCTGAAGTAATAACTGTTGTAGATAATTCTTTATCGACTAAAAATGGATCTTCAATAAATTCTGTATTCTTACACATTAATGACATAGACAGATTATCTCGTGAATTATCTAATTTATAAGAAAAAACTTGGAAATATTACTTTCCAAGTTTTTTCTTATAAGAAGTCTGAAGGTTTAATGTTCTCCATACCAATCATAGGGTCTATATTGTTAATATTTTGATAATTTAAAATGTAATCTTCTTCAAGGATAATTTCTGTTTTATCTAAATTATTATTCGTTGTGAAAAACCAGCACAAAGCTGTTTGTCTTGTTACAGTATTATTTGGTTCTATTGATTTATAGAACACATTAGGATTTCCACATAAAATCAGTTTATTTTTGGCACGAGTAACTGCAGTATAAGTAAGATTTTTATTTAACATAAAATTATAATTATCTATAAATGGAATTATAATATTATCAAATTCTGAACCTTGGGCCTTATGAATAGAGCAGGCATAAGAGAGTGTTATTTGATTTAAATCTTGCTTCTCATAGGTTACAAGGTTGTTATCATAGTCAATAATTATTTTATATTTTCCATTTTCTTTGTAAATATCATATATATATCCTATATCACCATTAAATATATTATCTTCCGGTCTATTTACAAGTTGCATAACTCTATCTTCTGCTTTATAAATTAATTCTCCATATTCTATTAATAATTCATTTTTATTGAAAAGATCTTGAATAGTTTTATTAATTTCATTTATACCACAAATACCTTTGTAGATAGGAGCTAATATTTGAATTTTTTCTTTATCTGAAATTTCTAGTAATTTACTATATGTAGTTGTTATAACTTTTAATAAATCATTTTTTGAAGCTAACAAGAATTCTTTATCATCAAAATTTTCAAGTACATCAAACGGAATATTATTTTTAATTGAATGCGAAATATTTATTATACTTGAATGTTCACTTTGCCTAAAAATTCTATTTAATTTTACTGTTGAAATTTCATTAGAGTTAATTAAATCATTAAGTACATTTCCTGGAGCAATAGAAGGTAACTGATCATTATCACCTACAAGTATTATCTTAGAGTTAGAATCAATTATTTTTAAAAGATTGTGCATGAGAAATACGTCAATCATACTAGCTTCATCTATAATTACCAATTCAGATTTAATTTTTTTGTCACTAACAAACTCTTCCATGTTTTCATCCTCAGTCGTCCAACCTATAGCTTTATGGATTGTAGAAGCAAAGAAACCTGTACTTTCTGTCATTCTCTTTGCTGCTTTACCTGTAGGAGCACATAATGTTAAGATATTCTTGTTTTCGTCTTGTAATTCAACTAAACTATAATTTTTAATTTTTTGAAAAATTTTTATAACAGCTAATATAATTGTAGTTTTACCTGTTCCTGGTCCACCTGTTAGAATTGAAAAATTATTTAAAACAGAATTTTTTATTGCTTCTATTTGAACAATGTCATATTCTATATTAAGTTCATCTTCAACTTCTTTAATGAATTTATTAAGTAATTTATCACTTATTTCAAGATTATTTGGCTTAGATAAACGATTTTTTATATCGTTGTAAATAAAATACTCAGAATAATAAATTTCTGGTAAGAATACTTTATCTTCTATTTCAATTAATTTTCCAACTTCTAAACAATAATTTAAAGCAATTAATATATCATCTTTTTCTATAGCAACTTTTCTAGATGAATATAACACGTTAAATGTGTTATAAAGTAAAGTATTTTTTTTAATATATGTATTTCCAGTTGAAAAACAAAATGTACTTATGGTGTATATAAAGCCATAAATGATTCTATTACGATTATTAGGATCTATATTATTCAGTTCAGCTATTTTATCTACAGTTTTAAAACTAATTCCTTTTATATCTCTAACTAATGTATATGGATTTTCTGAAATTGTTTTTAAAGTATTATGCTTATAAAAATTATAAATTTTTAATATTAAATTATTACTTAAATTATATTCATTTAACTTTAATATAATATCTTGTGTTTGTTTATTAGAAATAATTGTAGAGTAGATTGTATCTTTTCGTTGTTTTGTAATGCCTTTTAAATTATAAAGTGATTCTTTATCCTCATATATCTTATCAAGAGCATCAACTCCTAAGCTTTCAACTATATGCTCAGCTGTTTTTCTACCGATCCCTTGAAAAATAGAGCTAGATAAATATGAAATAATAGCTTCTTTATCTTTTTGTATTACCGGTTCAACTATTATCGCGGATAGTTGAACTCCATATTTTCTATGATTAACAATTTGCCCTTTAAACATATAAAGTTCATCTTCTATAAATTCAATATCATCAAATGTACCAACAACACTAAGATAATAACCTTCAATAAAGTCATAATTATCATTTAAAAATATTGATAAAATATAGTAATTATTTTCTTCATTATGAAAAATAACCTTATTTAAATACCCCTCTACAACTTGCATAAATAACTCCTAAAAAATACTTTATAATTATAATTATAATAATATATAATAATCAAAATGTCTAGAGTATTGAA
>CAUUEM010000096.1:0-5001 GCA_963544045.1 uncultured Gemella sp.
AAGAAAAGTTTGCTCAATTAAAAAAAGATTACGATTCATTCTTTGTTGAATTTAACAAAAAAATCGAAAATAAGAAAAAACCTAAAGTACTAATCTTAATGGGACTACCTGGAAGCTATATGGCTGCTTCAGACAAATCATACGTGGGTAATTTAGTTAAATTAGCTGGTGGAGAAAATATAATAAAAAGTAATGATGAGTTTTCTCCATTAAATCTAGAAACTGCTTTAAATGAGCAGCCAGATATTATTTTACGTACTGCTCATGCAATGCCTGATACTGTAAATGAGATGTTTAAAAAGGAATTTGGAAATAATAAGAGTTGGTCTCACTTTGAAGCGGTAAAAAATAATAAAGTTATAGACCTAGACAGCTCAATATTTGGTATGACAGCTACATTTGACTATCAAAAAGGATTGGAAGAATTAGCTAAAATATTTTATGCTAATTAAATCGTATAACACCAGAAGAATATTTCTTCTGGTGTTATAAAAATATAGTAAAGGAGATTATATTTTGAAAGATAAAAAAACACTCGCTTTTATTATTGTCATAATATTATTAATTAGCACTATTTTTATCTCCGCTAACAGTGGAAGTATAAAAGCTTCAGTAAGCGAGTTATTAGTAGGTATATTTAATAAAAAATATGCTAATGTTAATGCAATAATAGATGTGAGATTTCCTAGAATAATTATAACTATTTTAGTAGGAGCTGCTTTAGGAGTAAGTGGTTTGCTACTTCAAACAGTTCTTAAAAATCCCCTAGTTGATCCTAGTCTTATTGGTGTATCTAGTGGTGCTAATTTATTTTTATACCTTGGAATAGGTTTATTTCCTCAAGCACTTATTTTTAAATCTATCTTTTCTATAATCGGAGGAATAATTGGCTTTATCTTAATATATTACCTTGCAGGAAAAACTAAAAACAATGTAAAAATAATTTTAATCGGTATCGCAATTAGTTATTTCTTCAGTGGAATCTCTAGTAGTATCCAATACTTAAATCAATCAAATTCTACTACTTCTACTGCTTTTAAAACTGTTGCTCTTGGTACAAAAAACTGGGATGATGTTTCTTTACTTCTCAGATGGCTACCAATATTACTTATTATTAGTTGGCTTTTAGCAAAACTATGTAATATTTTCGCACTAGATGATAATATAATTACTTCGCTTGGAATAAATATAAATTATATTAGACTTTTGATTTCATTTATTGCAGTTGCACTGGCATCTATTACTACTGCCGTATCTGGTGTACTAGTATTCTTAGCATTAATAGTTCCACATATTGCTAAAATAATAATTGGTAGAAATCACATATACACTATACCTTTTAGTGCACTACTTGGAGCATTTGTATTTTTACTATTTGATACTTTAGGTCGTCTAGCATTCTCTCCAATAGAAATCCCTGCAGATTTGATAATGATGGTTATTGGCGGTCCTGCATTTATTATTCTTGTGAAAAAAGGAGTAAACTAATGACAAATATTATTGAAATAAAAAACCTATCATTTAGTTATAATAAAGATAATAATATCTTTAATAACCTATCACTAGATATCAAAAAAGGAAAAATAACGACAATACTTGGAAAAAATGGTTGTGGTAAAAGTACATTGATTAAACTTTTAGCTAAAAACTTAAACTACAATAGTGGTAGTATAAAATTAGAAAATAAAGAGTTAAGTAGTTATAAACTTAGAGAGCTTGCTAGTATATTATCAATAGTTTATCAAAAAAATGAGACACCAAAAGAAATTACAGTTAATGACATGGTTAGTTTTGCACGACTTCCATATCAAAATATCTTCTTCTATAAAAAATCAAAAGAAGACAAAGAAAAAGTTGATTTTGCTTTAAAACATACCAATTTAACTGAGTATAAGGATAAGTATGTCTCTGAATTATCAGGAGGACAATTACAACGTGTCTATATTGCAATGTGTCTAGCACAAAGCACAGATATTATAATACTAGATGAACCTACTACATTTTTAGATATTAAATATCAAAAATCAATAATGAAATTAATAAAACATCTAAATAATACACTTGGTATTACTATTATTATGGTCCTACATGATATAAATCAAGCTCTTACGTATAGTGATTATATAGTGGGATTACTAAATGGAGAAGTAGTAAAAAATGACACTGCCAATAAATTTTATGACGAAAAGCTATTAAATAAATTATATGATGCTGATATAAAAATTGAAGATAAAAAAATTATAAGTTGGTAAGTGAATAAACAAAGAAAACTCGAGCATATAATAATGCTCGAGTTTTTTTAATCAAATAAATCTTTTGCTTTTCTACTTACTTTATCAATGAAGCTTTCATCTTCTTCTACTTTTTCATCTTTAAGTTTTGCTAATTGTAAGTATAGTTCTCTTTCTTTTGTTGATAATGATTTAGGGATTTTTATTGACACTACAATATAGTGATCACCTTGTCCATATCCCATAACATTTTTTACACCTTTACCAGCTAAACGGAATTTTCTACCGTGTTGAGTACCTGCTGGAACATTTAACTCAATAACACCAGTTAATGTTCTAACATCTACTTTTGTACCAAGAGCTGCTTGGGCTGGTGATAATTCTAATTCTGTATAGATATCATCATCTTCACGTTGGAAGTATGAATCACTTGAAACTGATACTTCAATGAATAAATCTCCTGCTGGACCACCGTTTTCTCCTGCTCCACCTTTACCTTGCAGACGAACTCGTTGTCCTGAGCTTATTCCTGCTGGAATCTCAACTTCATATTCAACTTCTTTGTTATTATATCCTTTACCGAAACAGTGTGGACATTTATCTTTAATTATTTTTCCACGTCCTTGACATTCAGAACATGTTCTTTGGCTTTGGATTCTACCAAATGGAGTATCCTGATATACAGCTTCTTGACCAGAACCATGACATCTATGACATTCAGTTACAGATGAAGAGTCTTTTGCACCTGTTCCGTGACAGTGATCACATTCCACATCTTTACGAAGTTTAATTGTTTTTTTAGTACCAAAAACAGATTCTTCAAAAGTAATATGCATTCTATGTAGCAAATCATCACCTTGTCGTGGAGCATTAGGATTTCTTCTTCCTCCGCCTCCACCAAAGAAGCTAGAGAATATATCTCCTAAATCGTCAAAGCCACCAGAGAACCCTCCAGAGAATCCGCCACCGAATCCTCCAAAGCCTCCAAAACCACCTTGGCCTCCTGCACCACCATCGAAGGCTGCATGACCAAACTGATCATATTGAGCTTTTTTATTTTCATCACTTAATACTTCGTAAGCTTCTGTAATTTCTTTAAATTTTTCCTCTGCACCCTCTTCTTTATTAATATCCGGGTGGTATTGTTTAGATAACTTACGATAAGCTTTTTTTATTTCTGCTGCACTTGCTCCTTTACTAAGACCAAGCACTTCGTAATAATCTCTTTTAGCCATTTTCTACCTCTCCTTAAATTTTAAATGAGGGAGCAGAACCTAAGTCCAGCTCCCTTTTTTTCTAAAATTTATTATTTTTTCTCAGTGAAATCTGCATCAATTGTATCATCATCTTGATTGCTTGATTCTGTGTTAGCTCCTTGAGCTCCTGCTGCTGCATTTGCTTGTTCATAAAGTTTCATAGTCATTTCTTGAACAGCTTTGTTTAATTCATCTTTAGCTGCTTTGATTTCTTCGAAGTTATTATTTTTAATAGCTTCTTTTAATGCATCGTTTTTAGTTTTGATTGCATCTAATAAGCTTTGATCAACTTTATCTTTAGCATCTTCTAAAGCTTTATCTGCTTGGAATGAAAGTTGGTCAGCTTCGTTACGAACATCAGCTTCTTCTTTACGTTTAGCATCAGCATCTGCATTAGCTTCAGCTTCTTTAACCATTCTATCGATATCTTCATCACTTAATGAACTACTTGATTCGATAGTAATTTTTTGTTCTTTTTGAGTTCCTAAATCTTTAGCAGTAACATTTACGATACCATTTTTGTCGATATCGAATGTAACTTCGATTTGAGGTACTCCACGTGGAGCTGCTGGAATATCTGTAAGTTGGAATCTTCCTAAAGTTTTGTTGTCAGCTGCCATTGGGCGTTCACCTTGTAGTACATGAATATCTACTGCTGGTTGGTTATCTGCAGCTGTAGAGAATACTTGTGATTTTGAAGTTGGAATAGTCGTGTTTCTTGGAATTAACACTGTCATAACTGATCCCATAGTTTCAATACCTAATGATAATGGAGTTACGTCTAATAATACTACGTCTTTAACGTCCCCTGTGATTACCCCACCTTGGATAGCAGCACCCATGGCTACTACTTCGTCTGGGTTTACACCTTTATGAGGTTCTTTGCCCATTTCTTTTTTAATAGCTTCTTGAACTGCTGGAATACGAGTAGATCCACCAACTAAGATTACTTGATCGATATCACTTGGAGTTAATCCAGCGTCTTTAAGAGCTTGACGAGTTGGAACTAATGTTTTTTCTACTAAGTGACGAGTTAATTCATCAAATTTAGCACGAGTTAAAGTATTTTCTAAGTGAACTGGACCATTAGCTCCTGCAGAGATGAATGGTAATGAAATTTGTGTTGATGTTACACCTGATAAGTCTTTTTTAGCTTTTTCAGCTGCATCTTTTAAACGTTGCATTGCCATTTTATCTTTTGATAAGTCAATACCTTGTTCTTTTTTGAATTCTTCTACTAAGTAATCAATGATAGCTTGGTCAAAGTCATCACCACCAAGTAAGTTATCTCCTGATGTAGCTAAAACTTCGAATACTCCATCACCTAATTCTAAGATAGATACGTCGAAAGTACCACCACCAAGGTCAAATACTAATACTTTTTGATCAATATCAGTTTTATCTAAACCATAAGCTAATGCTGCAGCTGTTGGTTCGTTGATAATTCTTTCTACTTCTAATCCAGCGATTTTACCAGCGTCTTTAGTTGCTTGACGTTGAGCGTCATTGAAGTA